>NZ_DCBW01000012.1:0-9265 GCF_002313585.1 Microbacterium sp. UBA1097
GTGATCGAGGCGAGCCGCCAGACCGCCCACATGGCGCCCGCGCCGGCCACCGCAAACACTCCGAAGCTCCACAGCGGTGCCCCGACTGCCTCGCCGAGCACCGTAATGCCGAGGATGACGGCGATGAAGGGATCGACAATCGTGAGGCCCGCGACGACGGTCTGCGGAGTATTTACCGTGTGGGCCGTCTGGACGAAATAGATCGAGAGCGCCCCGGCCACCGCGATCCCGACCAGGCACGCGATCGTCAGGAGGTTGGTGTCGTCGATACGGAAGTCCTGCGATGCCAACGCCGTCTGGACGCGCAGGATGACGGTCTTGCCGAGCGTCGCGACGAAACCTGCGAACAGCCCCCCGAGCACGACGTAGGCGACAGGGGGGATGCCCCGCCGGCGCAGCAGTGCAAGAACAGCGAAGGTGACGGCGAGAACCACGAGCAGAATGATCAGGATCAGGATGAGTTCACGGTCGGTGATCGTCGTCTGCACGCTGACGGCGGCCGCGACACCGACGAACGCCGCGAGGCTGGCGACAGCGACCAGGATCGCAACGATCTCGGCACTGCTGGGTCTGCGCCGCGTGACCACCGCGGTGAGCGCGGACGCAAAGACCAGCGCGATGACACCGACTGGCTGTACGACGATAAGGGGTGCGAACGCCAGAGCGGTGAGCTGTGCGAGGATCGCCAGCCCGAACAGCACGGAGCCGAGAAGCCAGACCGGAGTTCTGGCAAGCGCCCAGAACCCCGCGGCCCCCAGTCCCGAAGTACTCTCGCCCTTCGCTCGCTCCACTCCGACTGATTGGAGGTGGTTTCCGACAGTGAGCAGCGCCGCTGACAACACGGCAAGCGCGATACCGATGATCGGAAACGAACTCAGCTCCATGTGGGTCCCCCGCTGTCCCGCCGTGTCACCTGGCGCTCAGGCTATCCGACAGCGCAGGATCTAGGGACGCCGATCAGCCGGATGCCGCGGGCTGCGCGAGAACGCCTCGTTCGGTGAGCACCCCATCGTGGATCTCCAAGACCCGGTCCGCGCGCGCCACGATCGACGGGTCATGTGTCGAAAGCAGCACCGCGACCCCGTCGTCGTGCGCGACCGAGGCGATGAGATCGATCATTGCATCGGCGGTGTGCGAGTCGAGCTGGCCGGTCGGTTCATCGGCCAGCAGCACCCGCGGCGACGCCGCCAGAGCCCGAGCGATCGCGACACGCTGACGCTGACCGCCAGACAGTTCCGACGGACGCTGCCCGGCGTGGCCAGCCAGGCCGACCCGCTCCAGGAGCGCCGCGACCTGCTCGTCGCGCGCGCCCGGTTCGGTCCGGGCGATCCGCAGTGGGATCTCGACATTCTCGGCGGCGGTGAGCGCGTCCAGAAGTCCGAACGACTGGAAGATGAAGGCGACGTCCTCACGCCTGACCCTGTCGAGGTCACGCTCCGAGGCATCCGTGATGACGACCTCTCCGACGCGGGCCGATCCGCTCGACGCCGTCTCGATACCGCCAAGGACGTGCAGGAGGGTCGTCTTTCCCGCCCCCGAGGGGCCGATGAGCACGACGAGTTCGCCCGGGTACAGCTCCAGCGAGGCCCCGACGAGGGCGTGCACCTCTCCGGCGGGCGTCACGTGGGTCACCGACAGGTCGGATGCCGTGACCACGGGCTCCACGGAACGCTCACTCATCCGTAGCCTCGCCTCGTGTCTCTCCGGCTCCGCCCCGGCTTGCAGAGCCCTCGTGACCGGGCCGCACCGCGACATGATCGGCCTGAAGCTGTAGTCGCACCCGATCACGCAGGCCCAGGCTCGTCAGGTAGTCCGCCGGCAGCTGCATCCGCCCGACTCGGTCGAGCACGACGAACTCCTCGGCCATGGCGTGCTCGCGTCCGTCGTCATCGGTGTGAGTCCAGCGCAACACTTCGGTTGCCGTACGACCGTCCCGGATCTGGACAGTCCGCTGGACGTGCTCAGAGACCGCCGGGTCGTGGGTGACGATCAGAGCGGTGGTTCCCAGCTCGGCGTTGACCTGCTCGAAGGTGCGAAGAACCTCCGCCGATGCTTCCTCGTCGAGGTCGCCGGTCGGCTCATCGGCCAGCAGCACCCGAGGCTCATTGACCAGTGCGACCGCGATCGCGACGCGCTGCTGCTGCCCGCCCGAGAGCTCTGCCGGGTGCCGGCCTGCCAGGTGGGCAGCCCCGACGAGATCCAGCATCCGCAGCGCACGCTCCTTCGCACGAGGCTTGCGCCCGATGGCTGCGGCCAGCTCGACGTTCTCGAGCGCGGAGAGGTAGGGCAGCAGGTTCCGCGCTGTCTGTTGCCAGACGAAGCCCACCACATCGCGCCGGTAGGCCACGCGATCGCGGTTGGTCAGCGACGGCAGGTCACGGCCAGCGACCACAGCCTTCCCCGCCGTGGGGGTATCCAATCCCGACAAAATCGCCAGCAGCGTCGATTTGCCTGAACCCGAGGCTCCGACGAGTGCGACAAGTTCCCCGCGACCGACGAACAGGTCAAGGCCCTGGAGGGCCTGCACCTCGATATCGGCGACGGTGAAGATCCGCACGAGTCCTTCGCAGTGGATGTCGGCTTCAGCCGAGGGTGCTGGTGTCATCTCAGTCCTCCCCCATTCGCAGCACTGTCGCCGTCGAGGTCGCGCGAGCACTCAGCACGCCGCCGATCACGGCGAGGGCGAGAGCTGCCAGCACGATCGCGACGAGCGTAGCGCTCAGGACGGGATCGATGAAGAGCGAGGGCTGGCCGCCCCCACCGGTGAACGGGCGCAGATCGATGGAGAACACGATCAGAAGGGGCAACAGGATGCCGAGAGCCCCGCCAGCCACCAAGGCGGTGACTCCGAGCGGAACGAACTCCCACGCCACGACGCCGCGTGTCTCGCGGCGCCCCATGCCCATCGTGCGCAGCAGCGCAATGACGCGGGAGCGCGCATCGCGGGTCACGCCGGCCACGACGAGGACGGCAACCGCCGACAGCGCGATCGCGATACCGACCGCGCTGAGCAAGGCGACCTGCAGGGCCGTGACCGCCGGAGAACTGCGGATCTCGTCGGTTGAGGCATCCAGCAGACTCACCGAGAACGTGCCGCCGATGATCTGACCGACCCGATCAATGACGGCAGCGGCGTCGTAGCCCGGTGCGAGCTCGATCAGCACCGTGCGCGGGAAAAAGCCCTTGCCGGTGAGTGCGGTGTAGTCATCGGCCCCCATCACGACGAACTCCGACGAAGCCGTGAGACCCAGAATCTGCTCGATCGGTTCGGCTGCCTCCGCAGGCGCCCCCGAAATGGCGTCGATCGCTCCACCGAGCTCGGCCGCGAGCGCCGTCGAGGGGACGACCTGCACGGGGATCTCCCCGTCGGCGAGTCCCCCGGGGAAGGCTCCCACCATTCCGTCCTGCACAGCCGCGAGCGCCGTCGGATCGGTGGCGATGACCTCGGCGGTTACGCGGCCCCCGGGGCCCGTGACCGGCAGATAGTCGCCGCGCAGCAGGCCCGCGACGGCCGCGACACCCTCGACCCCCCGGATCGTGTCGAGCTGATCGGCATCAACGTACGGGCCGGAGATCTGGATGTCTGCGCCGACCATGCGCTCAGCCGCGACGACGGCGCCACGGTCGACGGTGGCAAGCACAACCGAGGAAAACACCGCGATCGCGACGGCCACGAGCATCGCGAGCACTGCCGCCGTCCCGGCAACCGGTTCCCGGACGGCGCGCGCGGCGCCCACGAGCCCTGTTGCCCCGCGGCGACGCCGTTGCACGCGCAACGCCAGCGCGAGGGGGATCGGATGCAGCCGAACGACGATCAGCGCGAGAGCTACTGTCAGCAGCAGCGGCGCGGCCACCGCGAGCGGATCGAGAGCTCCAGCGCCCGCGCCGCGGACCAGCAGCACGGTCACGGCTCCCGCGGCGAGCACGACCCCGAGAGCCTCCGTCGCCAGCATCGGCAGCGTGCGGCGCCTTCGATCGAGGTCTTCCCGACCGACAGCGAGGAGATGTCGGGGCAGTGCGAGAGCAAGTGCCGCGGCCGGAACCGCACCCGCGAGAACAGCGAGCGCGACAGGGACCCAGCCTGCGTCCGAGGGAACGAGGAAGACCCCGAGCGCGGCCGCAAGGACACTGACTGGCACGCCGAGGAGCGCGCCCTCGAGAGCGAGCAGGCGCCGCAGTTGCGCCGAGGCGGCGCCTCGGGCAGCCAGCAGCGCCAGCTGCAGCCGACGCCTGCGAACCATGAGGGCAGCAGCGAGGACCTCGAGCGAGAAGGCCACGACAACGGGGCCCACCGCTGCGACCGCGAGGATCGCTCGTGTCGCCTCGGTACGTCCGACGGCGGTGCCGAGCGCGGTGACCAATCCAGAGTCGAGCGATACGCGAACAGCGCCACCCGGGCCCAGCGGCAGCGGTGACGTGACGATTGCGCGAATCGCGGGAAGCAGCTGCGCGACATCGACGTCGGCGGCACCGGCAGCATCGACCGGGTACCACACGACCACCGTCCCTGGCGGGTCGAGCACCTCCCAGGTCCCGGGATCGATCCAGGCGGCGGAGGTCGCCACCGGACGCCGGTTCCCGTCGTCGAAGACGGTTGCCGTAAGCGCTGTTGGCAGATGAAGCCAGCGCGGATCATCCGGATCTGCTGCTCGCACCGTCGCCGTCAATACCAGCTCGAGCGGTGCCGTCGCGGTGAGAATCGTGCGCCGCTCTCCGATCGGCCACTCCATCGTGGCGGCCGCGTCCTCCGACAGGGTGATCTCGATCGGCCCGGAACCCGACCACGCACTCGGCCACGCCCCTTCGGCAATCTGCAGGTGCACGAGGGCATCCGGCTCTGCCATGAGGTGAACGTCAGTAAAGGGCGAGGTCGGCCCCAGAGCCTCCGGCGATGCCCGTAGCGGATCGGTGTAGACCGCGACCTCGCCATCACCGACCAGGCTCTGAACGATCGACGGCCACTGATCTCGCGCGCTCGACAGTGACGATTCCAGGCCCGGGATGCCGCCATCGGGCACGACCGCCGATACCGTCCCGGTCAGGTCTCGTGTTGTCGGGGCGAGCTGCCCCACCTGGTGAGCTACCTCGTCCCGAGTGACCTGGACGAGCATGCGGGGCGCAACGGAGATGAGCAGAGCAGTCAGCGCAGCAAGAACGACGATGACCGTCGCGGCACCGCGCGGCATGCCGAAGCGACGCCGCAGCAGGCGGAGAACCGAGAGGCGATTCGGTGGCATCCGTTACTCGTCCTCTCGGATCAGCCGCGCGAGCGCTCGCGGAAGACGGACCCACCAGGCAATGGCGAGTCCACCGACCAGCAGCACCGCCAGCAGCACGAGCAAGGCGGGAACATCGACCTGGATGCCGACGGGGTAGGCAGCGGGAAGATCACCGGATGCCCACCGGACAGCCGGAGGCACCGTCGCCGCTGCCGTCACCGCTCCCCCGATGATTCCGGCCACGAAACCGACGACGAGCGCCGTCGTATTTTGCGTTGCCACCACCGTGGTCGCACCTCGCCTGCCGGCTCCCACAATGGACAGCAGCGCCGCGTCGCGGGCCTCGACTCCGCTGACTCTGCCGCGCAGGACCAGCAGAGTCAGGGCGATGAGGACGGACCCGATCGCCGACACCTGAAGGATTGATCCCTGGGCGACACGGTCTGCTGCAACAGCCGGATCGGGGGCGAGCACGACCACCTGCGGGTACTCCCGTTCGATCAGCGCGGCGGAGGCACCGGGGTCGTCGGCGGCGATCCAGAGCTGATTGGGCTCGACCCGCTCCCCCGACACGACGGCCAGGCGCGCGAGATCTACGAGAAAACCTCGCGAGCCGGGTGTCCCTGGGATAACGGGAACCACGCCGGCGACCACCAGGTCCGCAGTCAGTGAGGGCGAGGAGGCATCCAAGGCAAGGGAGTCACCCTCGATCAGCCCCAGATCGTCGGCGACGTCTTGCGACACGAGAGCGGGGATCTGGCCGGCACTCGAAGGTCGGCTCAGGCGCTCGGACCACTCGCCCGGGTCGACGACACCGGGGATCGCCGTCATCACCTCGCGGATCTGCTGTGATTCCAGCGCCAGGATCGGGACGCGGTCGCGCTCCGAGCGCGTCGAGGGCATGCTTGCAACCAGTTGACGGCCTTCCATTGCGGCGTCCGCCCCGGCTGCGGCGGAAATTGCCGAGGGTGTGACGTCCGCGGGGATGGTCACGACGCGAAGGTCTGCGCCCACCCGCAGCGCTTCCGGTCCTTCGCCGACACCGACAGCGCTGGAGGTGTACGAGGCTGCCACGACGCTTATTCCGACCGCAATGGCGACGGCGATCATCGATGAGGCGGAGCGCCCGGGCCTGCGAGAGAGCCGCCGCAGCGCCGTGACGAGGATGAGGCCCCGACTCCGGGACGCCGCGCTGCTGAGCATCCGGAGCCCGGCAAGGGCGAGAACGGTCGATGCAGTGGCAACCACGAGCAGGAGCAGCGCCGGGGCCAGGAACGAGATCGGATCCACACCGAAGGTCAGAAGGCGCCAGGTCGCCACCCCGGTGACGATGGCGACGACAATGATCGCAGCGACAGCGACCGCGACGCCCCGCGCCGGCGGGCTCTCGCGACCGGCGAGCAGCCCCGCGGCACCCGCAGTGCCGACGACGAACACCGCAACACCCGTAGCCGTCAGCACGACCTGCGCAGCGGCTGCCGTCAGCATCCACAAGAACACACCGGCTCCGAGAGCACCGGCGAGGCCCGCCACCGTTGCGATGAGGGCGGCCTCGAACACCGCCATCGTCACGAGCCGGCGCGGCCGCATGCCGCGGGCCAGAAGCAATCGCGTCTCGCCGGCGCGTGACCGGGTCACTTCCGCTGCCGACAGCACCGCGGCCAGGGCGACCGGCAGCGCGAGCATTCCAACCGCGACCGCGGCGACACCGGCTGACCCGTCGCTCGCCAACCCTTCTTCTGCCGAGTGCGCCACCCGAGCTGCATCCACCGACGCTGCTGCGCTGACCAGCGCGCCCGAGAGCCCCGCGAAGACTGCCAGGGCCACAAGTGACGCACGCGCGGCGCCAGCGCGGCGGAGGGCGAAACGGATGCCTCCGCTCACTCGCACCCGCTCCGCATCCTGGCACTCTAGCCGAGGGCCCTGCCCAGCGGATGGCCGCGGGGTTGAACGCGACAGGCGGCGCCGTCGTCTCCGACGAGAACGTGCAGCGCATCGCAGCGGGCTCGCTCGGCATCATTCTTCTCGACGGCGAGGGCGTGCTCGCAGCCGCGGGAATCCCCGAAGCCGATGTCCCGACGATTGTGGCTCGCGCCGCTCACGAGCCAACCGATATCGACGGTCGGTACCTCGCCGAAACGATCGACACGACGGGCTTCTCGCTGACGTTCAGCGACAACGAGAGCGAAGTCCCGGTGACCTCCGCCGTGCTCGTGGTGCGCACAACCGATCGCGAGGCCAATGGCGTTCTCCTGATCTCGGCGCTCTCGGTGACGGCGGTGGTGACGACCATCATCCTCATCATTGCGGCGGCGATCGTCGTCGGTCGTGGTCTTCGCCCACTCACGGCGATGGCTGAGCACGCCGAGCGGATCGCAGAGGGCGACCGCACCCTCCGTCTTCCGGTCGAGAGCAGCGGCGACCCGGCAATCGCTCGCATGGCGAGCACCGTGAACCTCGCCTTCGATGTGCAAGAGGATGCCGAAAACCGCATGCGCTCGTTCGTCGCAGATACCTCGCACGAGTTGCGTACGCCGCTGACCACAGCGAGCGGCTGGGTCGAGCTCTACCTGCGTGGTGGTCTGACCGACCCCGATGCCCTCGCAGAAGCGATGGCGCGCGTGGAGCGACAGCTGGGGCGAATGAGGCTGCTGACGGACGAGCTGTCCCTGCTCGCGCGGACCGACTCCGGCCGGCCCCTCGAGAACACGCCGGTCGATCTCGCCGCCGTCGCCGCAGAGGTGGTCTCGGACGCTCGCGTGCTGCATCCTGAACGCCGTCTCATCGTCGACACCGATGGTCCCGCGCGGGTCCTCGGCGACGAACCTCGGTTGACCCAGGTCGCGCGCAACCTCGTCGGTAATGCGTTGCAGCACACTCCGCCGGATGCCGACGTCACGGTCAGCACACGGATGAACGCCGACCGCGTCATCCTGCGCGTACACGACACCGGACCAGGCATCCCGGCCGAACAACTACCGCATGTGTTCGAGCGGTTCTGGCGGGGCGACACCTCCCGCCATTCTGCGGGCTCGGGCCTCGGACTCGCGATCGCTCATGCCCTGGTCAGCGCACACGGCGGCATCCTGCGCGTCACCAGCGCGCCGGGCCAGGGAACGACCTTCGAAGCGAATCTTCCCGCGCTGGACGGTCAGCCTGCCGAGCCGTCGCGGTGATCGCGCTTGCGCTTCTCGATCTCAGCCCGAAGTCGCCACTCCTCGATCTCGAGGTCCAGATCGGCTAGCTGCTGCTCGGTGCTGCGCGTGTCGCGGGGCCGCACGGGGGCGCTCGCCGGCGGAGCCCCTTTGTCGGTGTACTCGCGCCAGGGCGCCGGCGCACGCTGATAGTCCCGTCCCAGTGCGAACCAGAAGACACTGCCCAGCAGCGGCACGAGAACGATCAGAATCACCCACGCGACCTTGGGGAGGTAGCGCACGCGATTCTCGGAGATGACGATCGCGTCGATGAGCGCACCGATGCTCAGTGCGATGACGAGGACCGAGAACAGCACTGGCATGCCGACAGCCTAAGCACAGGCCGCGCAGCCGTGAAGGTCAGCCAGCCTGATCGGACTTGCGAGCACCTGCCTCGAGCACATCCCCGGTGGGAAGCTCGTGGTGGCCACCGAACTGCAGGCGCATCGCCGAGAGAAGCTGGTTGGCGTAGTGATCCTCATCACGGGATGCGAACCGCTCGAACAGCGCTGCAGAGAGCACGGGAGCGGGAACCCCCGTGTCGACGGCGGCCTTGACGGTCCAGCGGCCCTCGCCCGAGTCGGAGACCCGGCCGGCGAGTCCGTCGAGCGTGGGGTTCTCTTCGAGGGCAGCTGCGGTGAGGTCGAGCAGCCACGACGAGATGACCGATCCGCGACGCCACAGCTCCGCGACCTTGGGGGTGTCGATCGTGAACTGATAGAACTCAGGCTCTTCCAGCGGGGCGATCTCGGCCGAATGTTCGGCTTCGCGGACTCCCGCGTCGGCGTTCTTGAGGATGTTCATCCCCTCGGCGAGCGCGGCCATGATCCCGTACTCGATGCCGTTGTGGAC
>NZ_DCBW01000012.1:9558-85214 GCF_002313585.1 Microbacterium sp. UBA1097
CGTACTCGATGCCGTTGTGGACCATCTTGACGAAGTGGCCGGCCCCCGACGGGCCGCAGTGCAGGTAGCCGAGCTCTTCGGGCGCGTAGTCGCCGGTACGCCCCGGCGTGCGCTCGATGTCGCCCTTGCCGGGCGCGATGGTCTTGAGGATCGGCTCGATCCGGTCGAATGCCTCGTTCGGACCGCCGACCATGAGGCAATAACCGCGCTCAAGGCCGAACACGCCGCCGCTGGTGCCGGCATCCACGTAATGGATGCCCTTGGGCTTGAGCTTCGCGGCCCGGCGCACATCGTCGCGGTAGTTGGAGTTGCCGCCGTCGATGATGATGTCCCCGGGCTCCAGCACCTCGGCCACCTGGTCGACGACATCGCCGGTGAGGCCCGCGGGGATCATGAGCCAGATCGCACGAGGTGCCTCGAGCTTGCTCGCCATGTCGGCGAACGACTCCGCACCCGTCGCGCCCTCGCCGGCGAGCGCGGTCACGGCATCCGCATTCACGTCGTAGACGACGCATTCGTGCCCGTCGTTCATGAGGCGGCGCACGATGTTCGCGCCCATTCGTCCGAGTCCGACCATTCCCAGTTGCATTCGTGATCCTCTGTTCCGCGGTATCGCTGACACGGCCAATCGATGCGGGCCTGCCTGCAGTCTAGAGAGCCATAGGATGACCGCGTGAGTGGAGATTCGCCAGCGACCCGTCCGCGCCGCGACTGGCTCGACATCATGGCGGTGTTCGTGTTGTCGATCACGGCAGTCCTCACGGCATGGTGTGGGTTCGAGGCCTCCAAGTGGGGCGGCGAGATGTCGATCGCGTTCAGCCAGGCATCCAGCGCACGAGTACAGGCAACCAGTGCCGAGGGCGAGGCTCGCGATGCACGACAGTTCGACCTGAGCGTCTACGCCGAGTGGGTCCGGGCCACCTACAACGGCGAAGAAGACCTCGCTGCCTATATCGAGGACCGGTTCAGCCCCGAGTTTGCCGTGGCGTTCGAGGCATGGGATGCCGGTGGACGTGTCGAAGCCGGTCCCTTCGCGGTGCCCGAGTACATCCCTCCCGGCACCGTCGAGGCGCAGGAACTTAACGAACGCGCGGATGCGAAGTTCCAGGAGGCGCTCACCAACAATCAGCGCGGCGACAACTATTCACTGCTCACCGTGCTCTTCGCCCTCGTGCTCTTCCTCACAGCGATGTCTCAACGCGACTTGGCGCCGTGGGCCCGGAAGTTCCTTCTGCTGGGCGCGACAGCTCTCGGGGCCGTCGGGGTCGTCATCCTCGCGACCTTCCCGATCCGGATCTGACTGTCAGCGGATCACGTAATCCGCTTCGGTCTGCACCCGCACCGAGACGCCGACGAACTCCGGTAGCCCATCCAACGCCGCAGCAAGGTCGGCCGTGTCGGGGATGTCACCGTCGTCGGTGACGACGTCGATGGTCGCGTTCACTCCCACCCAATGGACGCCGGTGACGGATGCCGAGGAGTCGGCGCTTATCCAGTCTTGCGCCGCATCCCGAATCGTCAGCCCCCACGAGGTCAGGGCGAAGGACACCGCGGTGTTGAAAGCGAGCGGGATGACGACGATGACGGCGGCGATTCCGACAATCACATACGCGCGGCGGCGACGAGCGGTCGGCAGCGAGCTCGGCTCGCGGGCATACCCCGCGAGCGTGAAGATGATGCTTCCCGCGATGATCAGCGCCACGACATTGGAGAGGAAGAGCCACAGGGCCCCCATCGCGGCATCCCACTCTCCGACGCCCGCACACACACCCACGACACCGAGCGGGGGAACAAGCGAGATCGCGATCGCGACACCGGGCAGCACAGTGCTCAGGTCGCGTCGAGACATCGCGAAGGCACCGGCGGTTCCCGTCGCCAACGCGGCTGCGAGGTCGAGCAGCCCGGGTGAGGTGCGCCCGGTGATCTGCGAGTTGCTCTGCAGCGCGGTTGGGTCAGCGACGAACACGGCGAACACCGCTCCGATGGCGATGACCACGACCACACCGATCACGACCCACAGCAGCGAAGTCACCACCAGCCGCAACTGCCCGACGACGATCCCGAGCGCAATCCCCAGGATCGGGGTGGCAAGCGGTGCAATGATCATGGCCCCGATGACCGTGGCCGTCGAATCCCCCAACACGCCGGCCGCAGCGATGATCGCCGACAGCACGAGCATGATCAGGAAGGCGGAGCGCTTGCGTCCGACTTCCCCCGCGCCGAGGTTCAGCGTGTCATGCAGCTCATCGGCAGACAGGCGCTGTGACGGCGGGATGAGTGCATCAGAGAGCCGAGACATCGCGGCCTCAACGGAAGAAGCTGTTGGCCCGCGCTGTGAACAGCAGCAGCAGGCCGATCAGCGGCAGCACCGCCGACCCCACAGCCGACCAGAGCTGCGCCGGCTCGGTGATCATGAGATACACCGAGCCGGCGATGTTCAGCACGAAGACGACGGCGGTCAGGATGCGGGCACCGTTGCTCCCGCCAAAGAGCCCCAGGCTCACCAGAATCGTGACGAAGCCAATGAGCATAGCGACGATGCCGAAGGTGATTTCGCCGCCGATCAGCAGCAGCACTCCCGCGATGATCTGCAACGCACCCGTAAGCCACGCGATGATCGCCACGAGCGTGACCCCGAAAGGACGCCTACCCGCCATGTTCCCCTCCCAGCGGGGCGTCCGCCCTGGCGGCATCCGTCCCGTCGGCATCACTGTAGCGGGAGCGGCGCTATGCGAGGAGGGTCTCTCCGACAAAGCCGCCCTCGGCGCATCCGGGCGGGACGGCAAAGACCGCCGAACCGATCGGAATCGTCCACTCGTTGAGCAGGTCGAGATCCGCGAGGCGCTGTTGCATCGGCACGTACTGCGCGTCGATGTCGGCCTGGAACGACGCGAAGATCAGTCCCGAGTCCGACAGCGCACCGCCGGTCGGAGCATCGTCGTAGTTGTACGGGCGACGCAGGATGCGCTCCCGAGGGTTGTCGCTGCGGGCCCGTCGCATGTGCGAAAACTCCGGGATGACAGGGAAGCCGATCGCGGTGCGGGCCTCGAAGTCCGGCTCGTCGGTTTCGACCGTCCCGGTCAGCGGCGCCCCGTTATCGAGGGTGCGGCCGACGGATTGCTCTCGGCCCGACCGATCGAGCTTGTCCCACGTGTCGAGGGTCATCCGGATGCGGCGCACGACCATTCCGGTGCCGCCGGCGAGCCATCCGTCCGAACTCCAGACCACCTCATCGAAGTCCGCCGTCCCCGCCTCGGGGTTGACGGTGCCATCGACCTGCCCGAACAGGTTTCGCATGCTGCGCTCGGGATACGCGCCGGCGGAGCGTCGGAACCCCCGCTGAACCCACCGCACGGTGGAGAACGACCGCGAGTCCTTCAACAGCATCCGGGTCGCGTGAGCGACGACCAGTGGGTCATCGGCCGCGATCTGGATGAGCAGGTCTCCGCCGGTGTAGGCCGGTTCGAGCCTGTCGATCGAGAACGCAGGGAGGGGCTTCAGCCAGACCGGCCCGGCCCCTCCTGCCCGCGCCACGAACTCGGGACCGAAACCGAACGTGACGGTCAGACGGGCCCTCGCCATCGCCAGCTCGGGCTCCGAGTCCGCCAGCGCCGGCTCGCCACGCGTCAGACGCGCCGCATCGTCGGTGAGGACCTTCATCATGCGCCGTTGCGCCTCACGCTGCACCTCGGGAAGCAGATCGAGTGCGACGAAGGTCCCGTAGGTCTGGGCCGCGGTGTCGATCCCTGCCTGGTGGGCGCCGTAGAAGGGAACGATCTCCGTTCCCTCCTGCGGAGTCGAACCGGATGCCGCGGGTGCTGGAGCATCCGGGGCGGAGGTCAGGGCGAGGTCGATGCCGATCGCCGCTGCAGCGCCGACGCCGGCGACAGCTCCCCCCACGAGGAACTGCCGCCGGGTCGACCCGGAGCGATCGGAGCTATTCCGATCAGCGGTCATTACTGGTCGTCACCGCCCATGTCCATGTCCGAGTGGCCCTCGTCCATGTCCATGCCGCCGCCGTTGTAGTTCTCGTCAGCACCGGTGAAGTCCTTCATCGGTGCTGTGAACTCCATCGTCGAGCCGTCCTCGAACGTGACGGTGAACGTCGCTTCGTCACCGGCGACCAGCGGAGCCGTGAGGCCCATCAGCATGAAGTGGTAGCCGCCCGGCTCGAGTGTGAGGCTGCCGCCCGCCGGCACGATGAAACCGCCGTCCTTCTCTTGCATGACCATGCTGCCGCTGCCGTCGTCGACCACCTCGTGCAGTTCCAACGTCGTGGACGCGTCGGAGGTGACCGAGACGATCGCAGCGTCGGTGTCGCCGGTGTTCTCGAGCTCACCGAAGGCTGCTGTCATGCCGCTGTCGGCAGCCTTGACCCAGGCATCCGTGATGGTGACGGAGTCGGCTTCGGTGGCAGTCGCTGTGCCGGTGTCCGTGGACGCGCAGCCGGCGAGACCGAGGGCCGCCGCGACCAGAAGGATGCCGAATCGGGTGGAAATACGGGTGTTCACAGGTTTCCCTTTCAGGGCTTCGGGGGTTCCTCGTCGGAACCCTGGCGGCCACGCCCGGCGCGGCCGCCAAGGAAGAAGAGAACCAGCCCGAACAGGGCGAGCGCAGATGCCGCCCCGATCGCGCCGATCAGAACGACACGCGGAATGCCGCCGTCCTCTGCCGCCGAGTCCAGCGGCGCGGTGGTCGCGTCATCGGAAGGACCACCGGTGGTCTGATCTGCTGTCGGCGTGGGTGAACTCACGGCCGTGGAGGTCGCCGTCGGCGTCGGGGATGCCGCTGCCGGATCATCCACCGTGAAGGGGATGAGGCCGGAGATCGGATGCCCGTCCGACGAGACGACCCGCCACCGCACTTCGTATGCGCCGTTCGGCATCCCCTCGTCGAGGGTCACCGTCAGGGTGTCGAAGTCGATCTGGATGTCGCCGGCGACCCAGTCGTTCTCCTGAGCATCCGCAACGATCACGGCTGCGCCCATCTGCATGATCTCGCCCGAGAAGATCAGCTCGACGGCGGTCGGGGCCACCGTGAGCTGCTCGTTCTGCTGCGGGGAGCTCGCGACGAGCTCGTCGTGCGCCCACGCGGGTGCGGCGACGAGAGACAGCGCGACGGTGGCCACCGCGACCGAAGCCGCGAAGGCTCCGGCACGGGCGCGAAGAGACAACGACATGAGGAACGCCTTTCGTGAGTGAACGTCGATACGCCTCCCCCGGCGCCGAGTCGGAAGCCGCGGGAGTCGAGACAGAGAGTCAGACCACGAAAGACAGAGGCGGACCGCGTCGCCGGACGAGCGAGACAACGGGGGCCGAACGCAGCGGCGCCGCCGGGGTACACACGATCCCGGGTCGCTCAGCGACCGCAGGAAGCCTGACGACACCGGAGAGGATGCGCCGGCGCACCCATGCGAGCAGCTCGCGAGCCAGGACACCAAGCCGGATGACGAGTCGTTCACCCCGGTACAGCGCCGCGACCGTGAGCACGGCTGCCGCGAGGTGCGCGAACCACATCGACAGGTCAGCGGCGACTGGCGTTGCTCCCGTCGACAGATCGAGGACAGGGAGGCCATGGACGTGGCCGGTGGCGACTGTTCCTGCAGGGGCTCCGCTGTCAGCGCCGAGGACGAACAGCAGGTGGAACAGGAGCTGACTGAGGACCACTGCGACACCCAGTCGCGGCAGTGAGAGCGCGCGGCCGACGAGCACCGTACACACGGCGAGCGAAAGCACCCACGGCACGGCGATTCCCAGCCACGAGGGCATCGCTCCGCCCGCTGCGACGTGCGAGAACAGCGCGACGAAGGTCGCGATCGACGCGGCGACTGAGGCGCGGATGACGCGCGTCGCTCGCGATCGGGACATGCATCCATTGTGGCAAACATCGACCGGGCCCCCGCCCATGGGACCTTATTCCCGGTTGGGCGAGCCGATCGGCGACCCATAATCCTGCTATGACCCGCGTTACCTACAGTGCGATCTCGAGCTTCTCCCGCGTCCGCATCCTGTTCCTGCTGCAGGCGCGACCCGAGCGGACCGTCACCGAACTGTGCGAGGCGACGGGCCTGCACGCGAACACCGTGCGTGAACACCTGCAGCGGCTCGTCGACGGCGGCTACGTGGTGGCCGAGACCGAGCACCGCACCACACGCGGCCGCCCGCGAGTGCTCTATTCGGCAGCGACCGGGCAGGACAGAGACTCGACCAGCGCAGTCGCACGCCACAAGGCCCGGGCTGCTGCGCAGCGCGGTGACCTGATGCGTCGGGTCATGCCGTGGACGGATGTCGACGACCTGCCGACAGAGGCCGTCCATCAGCTCGATGCCCTGGTGGAGGATCTCGGGGACGCCGGGTTCGATCCCATCGTCGACGAGTCGACACTGACCGTCGACCTCTCCCCCTGCCCCCACGCCTCGGCCAGCGCGCGCGACCGGGAGACGCTGTGCGCTGTGCACCTGGGCCTCATGGACGGCGTGCTCTCCCAAGCCGGGGGGCCGCTCCGGGTCGACTGCATGACGGCGTCCCGGCATCCGGAGCGGTGTGTGGTCAAGCTTCTCGCCGGGCAGGCCTCGCGTACCGCGGAGCTCGTCGCGAGCTGACCGGACCAAGGTCCTCCTCCGGCATTGCCGCCAGCGAGGTACCGTGATGTGGTCAGACACCGGCAAGGGCGACTTATTCACGGCCCTAACTTTCACCCCGGCTGATAGAGCCGGGGGTAGCGTGACCACCAGTACACAACCTCGATCTGGGGGGAATAATCATGGATCTGCTCGATCCGCTGCTGCTAGCCCGATGGCAGTTTGGCCTCACGACGCTGTACCACTTCCTGTTCGTGCCGCTGACCCTCGGCATGTCGGTCACCGTCGCGATCTTCCAGACCGTCTGGTACCGCACCGGCGACGTCAAGTGGCTGCACCTGACGCGGTTCTTCGGGAAGATCTTCCTGATCAACTTCGCGATGGGAGTCGTGACCGGCATCGTGCAGGAGTTCCAGTTCGGCATGAACTGGTCGTCCTACTCGCGTTTCGTCGGTGATGTCTTCGGCGCCCCCCTCGCCTTCGAAGGGCTGATGGCGTTCTTCTTCGAAGCCACCTTCATCGGCCTGTGGATCTTCGGATGGGACAAACTCCCGAAGGGGCTGCACCTGGCATCCATCTGGATCGCCTCGATCGGCGCGCTGCTGTCGGCATACATCATCATCGCTGCGAACGCGTTCATGCAGAACCCGGTCGGCTACCAGATGGCCGAGGACGGCTCGCGCGCCGAAATGAACAACTTCCTCGAGGTCGTCTTCAACCCGATCGCCCTGGCGGCGTTCCCACACACAATCTTCGCGGCGTTCATGTTCTCGTCGGGCGTGGTGATCGCCGCGGCGGCCTGGCACATGGCCCGCAAGCGAAACATCGAGATGATGCGCCCCGCCCTGAAGTTCGGGCTGTGGGGCATGATCGTCGCCTTCGCTGGCACCTTCCTGGCCGGCGACCAGCTGGGTCTGGTCATGGTCTCCACCCAGCCGATGAAGATGGCAGCTGCCGAGGCGCTGTTCAACTCGGCGTGTGGTGCTGACGCATCGTTCTCGATCTTCTCGATCGGAACCCCCGACGGCACCGGTGAAATCTGGTCGATCCGCGTCCCGTATCTGCTTTCGCTGCTGTCGACACACACGCTCGACGGATGCGTCGAAGGCATCAACGACCTGAACGCGCAGTACGCCGCGCAGTGGCCGGATCTTGCCGCGCAGGTGGACGGCGTCTTCAACCCCGTGCTGTGGATCACCTACTGGTCGTTCCGCTGGATGATGGGCCTCGGCTTCCTCGCGACCTTCATCGCGATCGTGGGCCTGTGGCTGACCCGCAAGAACGCCAAGCGCGAGGTGCCCCGCTGGGCGTGGAGCGTCGCGATCTGGACGGCACCCATCGCACTCGTAGCCTCGCTCATCGGCTGGGTGTTCACCGAGATGGGACGCCAACCGTGGATCGTGTTCAGCCTCATGCTGACCGAAGACGGCGTATCGCCGAGCGTTCCCGGCTGGTCGGTGCTGATCTCGCTGGTCGCCTTCACCGCTATCTACGCATCGCTTGCGGTGGTCGAATTCGGCCTCATCCTCAAGACCGTGCACAAGGGACCGGATCCGCTCCCCGAGCCGGGCAGCGCGGATGCCGAACCGACCTCACGCGAAGACACCCCGACGACGGTCTACTAGGAGCTGATCATCATGGATCTCGCATACCTCTGGTTCTGGATCGTCGGAGTGCTGTTCGTCGGCTACTTCGTGCTCGACGGCTTCGACTTCGGCGTGGGAATGTCGCTCCCCTTCCTCGGCAAGGACGAGGTCGGAAAGCGTCAGATCATCAACACGATCGGTCCCGTCTGGGACTTCAACGAGACCTGGCTCATCGTCGCCGGCGCCTGCCTGTTCGCGGCCTACCCCGAGTGGTACGCGTCGCTGTTCAGCGGGTTCTACCTGGCGCTGCTGCTGATCCTGCTCGCCCTCATCCTGCGCGGCGTCTCATTCGAGTACCGCCACCAGCGCGAGGGCCTGCGGTGGAAGAAGGGCTTCGACACGATGATCGTCATCGGGTCGGTGCTGCCGGCGCTGCTGTGGGGTGTCGCTGTCGCGAACCTCGTCCAAGGTGTGCCGCTGGATGAGAACCACGAGTACACCGGTTCTCTCCTGACGCTGCTCAACCCGTACGGACTGCTCGGCGGCATCACGCTCGTGCTGGTGCTCTTCCTGCACGGCCTGTACTTCATCGGCCTCAAGACCGACGCTCAGGTGCATCAGGATGCCAAGCGCCTCGCGACCCGGGTCGGGTTCATCACCGTCGTGGTCGCTGCAGCGTTCCTGATCTGGACGATCTTCATCGCTGCAGCTCACGAAGCGCCGCTCCTGCCGCTGGTGATCGCAGCCGCAGCCCTGGCGGCCGTCGCCCTGCTGCTGTCGATGTTCTTCCACACGAAGGAGCGCGAGGGCTGGGCGTTCACGGCGGGGATCTTCACCGTCGCGTTCGCGGTACTCACGCTGTGGATGTCGATGTTCCCGAACGTGATGCGCTCGTCCACGGATGTCGCGTTCAGCCTCACGATCGAGAACGCCTCGAGCACCGACTACACCCTCACGATCATGTCGTGGGCGGCGCTGATCTTCCTCCCGCTGGTCCTCGCGTACCAGGGCTGGACGTACTGGGTGTTCCGCAAGCGCGTCACCCGGTCGCGGATCGAGAAGGCGGAGCTCGTCAAACACTGAACCGGCCAAACACCGAGATTGTCGAGGACCGCCTGGCGCTGCGCCAGGCGGTCCTTGCGTTCAGCCGTCGTCGCCGATGCACCCTGCAATTCGCACGTGGTCTGAGAGCGCCCGCGCAAACGGCGTCGCAGGATGACCCATTACCTCGCGAACCGACCCGTACTGCGTCACTCGCCCCCGCTCGATCACGACGAGTCGGTCGGCGATGGCGAGGGCGTCAACCGGATCGTGGGTGATGACCACAGCCGTGCTGCATAACTGGTCTGCCAGCAGCATCCGGATCTCTGCCGCCGTCTGAATATCAAGCGCGGTCAGGGGTTCATCGAGCAGCACGAGCCGCGGTTCCACGGCAAGTGCGCGAGCCACAGCCACCCGCTGCTGCTGCCCACCCGAGAGCTGGGCCGGCATCCGATTGCCGAACCCGGCAAGTCCGACGCGGTCGAGCCATTCATCGGCGGCATGCCCTGACTCGGTGCGGGAATGACCCCGCGCGCGAGGGCCGAACGCAACGTTCTCACGGGCACTGAGGTGAGGAAAGAGGCGGGCCTCCTGCCCGAGCAGCACAACCCCGCGATCCATCGGAGCGACATGGATGCCACGGCGGGCCGTGCCCCCTCGCACCGAAGCGTCGGCAATCACATCCCCGTCGAGTTCGATGCGACCGGCATCCAGGCGGACGAAGCCGGCGAGCGCAGCCAACAACGTCGACTTCCCCGCGCCGCTCGGCCCCATCACCGCAACCCGCTCGCCCGGTGCGAGATCCAGGTGCAGGTCCAGGTCGAAGAGCGATGATCGGATGACCCGCATCCGCGCCGAAAGCTGTGCCGTCATCCGGGAACTCCCCGTCTCGGTGCCTCGCCTCGCCACCCGCGCACGAGCAACAGCACAGCCAACGCCGTCACCAGCAGGAGCAGCGAGAGCGCCACTGCAGTTCCTTGCGTGACACCGGCCCCGTTGAAGGCTGTGTAGATCGCCAGCGGCATCGTCTGGGTCACCCCGGGCGCATTGCCGGCGAACAGCGCCGTGGCGCCGAACTCACCGATCGCACGTGCGAAGCTCAGCACCACGCCGGCGATCAGCCCGGGTGCTGCGAGGGGAAGAGTCACGCGGCTCAGAATCACCCATCGCCCGGCGCCGAGCCCAGCGGCGACCTGCTCGAGATCGGTGCCCGTGGCGCGAAGCGATCCCTCCACGGCCAGGACCAGGAACGGCAGCGCCACGAAGGTCTGGGCCATGATGACCGCGGTCGTGGTGAACGGCAACGCCATGCCGGCCTCGGCGAGCAGGCTACCGACCCAGCCGCGACGCCCGAACAGAAAGAGCAGGGCCACTCCCCCCACCATCGGGGGAAGCACCAGGGGAACCGTCACGAGGGCTCGCAACACCGCAGCCGTGCGAGGCGACGACCGGGCGATCAGCAAGGCGAGGGGAAGGCCCAGCAGCACACAGAGCCCCGTCGCGGCCAGTCCCGTTCCCAGCGACAACCCGAGAGCTTGTGCAGCCTCGGTCGAGGTGATGTCAGCCCAGAAGGTGCCCCACTGCACCCGGGCGATGAGCGCGATGAGTGGCAGGACGAGAAACGCGAGGCCGAGCAGCGCCGGAACGATCAACGCACGCGGAAGAAGCGTTCCGGTTCCCGTGCTCACGGCGCGCCGAATCCGAACGAAGCAAGGACGCGCTGTCCTTCGAGTCCGCTGACATAGGTGATGAACGCTGCCGCTGCCTGAGGCGAGGCGGCGGCGCGGAGCGCAGCGATGGGATAGAGATTCACGACGGCCTCGGCACCATCGGGAACGATCGATTCGACGTCTTCGCGACCGGCGACATCCGTGCGGTACACCAGGCCCGCATCGGCCTCGCCGGCAGCGACTTTGGTGAGCACCGCGGTGACGTTCTGCTCGAGACTCGCGGGTGCGACTGACACGTCAGCACCCGCAAGGAGCCTCTGCGACGCCGAACCGCACGGCACCTCCGGAGCACATAAGACGACAGACAGGTCCGGATCGGCCAGGTCGGCGAGCTCTGAGACATCCGCCGGGTTGCCCGCGGGCACGACGATCACGAGAGTGTTCGAGGCGAACAGCTGCGGAGCCTCGGCAAGCCCGGCATCGACAACTGTCGCCATGGTCGACTCGTTCGCTGCGGCAAAGACGTCAGCTGGCGCTCCCTCGACGATCTGTGTCGCCAGGGTGGCGGAGCCGTCGTAGGTGATCGGGCGGACGTCCACGTCGGGGTAGGCGTCTTCGAACCGCGCGGCGATCTCCGTGAACGCCCCCTGGAGCGACGCCGCAGCGAAGACCGTCAGCTCGCCAGAGACCTCGGGCGTCGAGGCGGTCGGTGATTCGTCTGTGTACACCGCCGAACAGCCGGCCAGAACGAGCACGAAAGTAGCGGCGAGCGCGGCGCGGGCTACGAGCGGAAGAGTCACTGCTCAGTCCTTCGGTGCTTCAACGATGACTGTCGTCGCCTTGACGACTGCCGCGGCAAGCGATCCGACCTCGAGGTCTAGCTCGCGAACGGCCTCTGCTGACATGAGGGATACGACCCGGTGGGGGCCGGACTGGATGTCGACCTGGGCCATCACCCCGTCAATCTGCACACGGGTCACCAGGCCCACGAATCGATTACGGGCGCTCGAGAGCACGTCGGATGCCTCGGCTGCCTGCTGTGCGCGCTCCACCGCGCGCTGGGCGAGCGCGTCGCCGGGGATCTCGGCCGGGCTTGCTCCCGTTGTGGCGAGATTGCCCGCCTCAATCCACCGCCGGACGGTGTCATCGCTCACCCCGAGCAGACGGGCAGCATCGGCAATGCGATAAGCGTGCATCCTCAAACCCTAACATTCCGTGAATGCGGGCATCTGGAGGTATAAGTTCCGCTTGCGCGGCCTGCCATGCGGATTCTTTCCGATGCAGCGGCCGCAGATGCCTGCCGCAGCAGCGGGACCTTTGGCACGGTCGACCTGGGCGTCGGCCCGCCGAAATGAGGCAGACTCGATTCATGCCCGCCGAGCAGGACCGACCAGCCCGTCGGGGACCTGTCGACCCTCGTCTCCTTCGTTACGCGCGAAGCTCCCGCGGCTTCTTCGCCCTGATCGCGGTCATCGGCCTTGCCCAGACCTTGACGATCGTCGCCTTCGCCTGGTTCCTCACGACGGGAATCGTTAGCGCGATCGACGGGGTGCGGCTGAACGAGCTAGCGCCGACGCTGATGGCGCTCGGCGCCACGATCGCTGTGCGCGCTGTCTTGATCTGGGCGCGGGAGGCAGCTTCATCTCGAGCTGCCGCACGCGTCGAGAGCGAGTTGCGCGATCACCTCGTGGGCGCAGTCAGCACACTCGGTCCGGAGTGGCTCGCGAACCGGAACACCGCGCAGCTCGCGGTAACTGCGGGCCGCGGACTCGAAGCCCTGGATGCCTACTTCGGCCGCTACCTGCCGCAGCTGGTGCTCACCGCGATCGCCACCCCCATCCTGGTCGGTGTCATGTGGTGGCAGGACTGGCTCAGCGGCCTGATCGTGCTGCTGACCCTCCCCCTCATTCCGATCTTCATGGTTCTCATCGGGCTAGCCACCCGAGCCGTGCAGCAGCGCCAGTGGCAAACGCTTGGCCAGCTCGCCGCGCGCTTCAGCGACACCGTGCAGGGGCTGTCGACCCTGAAGGTGTTCGGCCGTCAGCACCGCGCCGCGGCCTCGATCGAGAGCGTCACGACACGGTACCGGCGCGAGACGATGAAGGTCCTCCGGGTCTCATTCCTCTCGGGCTTCATGCTCGAGTTCCTCGCCTCGATCGCCGTCGCGATCGTCGCCGTCACGATCGGCTTCCGCCTGCTCGACGGTTCCCTGGCTCTCACGGTCGGCCTGTTCGTGCTCCTCCTCGCACCCGAGGCATATCTCCCGCTTCGTCAGGTCGGCGTCCAGTTCCATGCTGCAGCGGAGGGCGTCGCCGCAACCGACGACATCTTCGACGTCCTGGATGCCTACTCCACCACGGTCGGCGGAGGTGGGCGGTCCCTAGACACCCGAGATGGAGCCGAACTCGTGCTCGATGAACTCACCGTCCATCGCGGTGAGCGTGTTCTGCCCGCCATCAGCCTTCGGGCCCGGCCCGGCCTCGTGACCCTCATTGAGGGCCCCAGCGGCGCGGGCAAGTCGAGCATCCTCGCCGCTCTGCGCCGTGCAGCGGGCTACTCCGGCGCAGCCAGCTACGGTGGCATCGAGATCGCCGCCCTCGATCCTGCCGGATGGCTCGCCTGGGCGGGGCAGCAACCTGGACTCATCTCCGGCACTGTCGCTGCGAACGTCGCCCTGGGCGATACCCGCCCCGATGCCGCGCTCGTCGCCCGGGCGCTGCGCTTGGCGTGCGCCGACGAGATCCACCCCGAGAAAGAACTCGGCGTCCAGGGAGCAGGGCTCTCCGGCGGCCAGGCGCAGCGCGTCGCGGTGGCGCGGGCGTTCTATCGACACCTCCGGAAAGCGGCGAGCGTCATCGCGCTCGACGAACCCAGCGCGGCACTGGATGCCGAGACCGAGGCGCGACTGTGGGCATCCGTTCGCGAGCTCGCCGACGCCGGCGCGACAGTTCTCTTGGTTTCCCATCGCGAGAGCGCGCGCGCGATCGCCGATCAGATCGTCACGGTGACCGTGAGCGAGGTGATGGCATGACCACGGCACGCGACGTCCTCCGGGGCGCGATGCCGCCGCTGCGTCGGTTCTGGCCGGGAGCGGCTTCCGCGTTCATCTCAGAGGCGTCAGCGGTAGGGCTGCTGGCGACCAGCGCGTGGCTGATCGTTCGCTCCAGCGAGATGGTGCCGGTGCTCTATATCTCTGTAGCGGTCGTCGGCGTGCGCTTCTTCGCGCTGACCCGATCGGTCTTCCGGTATGTCGACCGGCTCGCCGGGCATGACGCTGCACTGCGCCAACTCGCCACGACACGCACCGACATGGTGCGCCGCCTCATTCCGCTCGCGCCCGACGGGCTCACCCGCACCAGGCGCGGGTCTGTCCTCGGCGCACTGGTGGACGACGTCGACGATCTTCAAAACCTGCCCCTGCGCGTCGTGCAGCCTCTGGTCGCATCCGCGACAGTGGCGCTGGCAGCTGTCGTACTCGTGACGATCATTTCGTGGCCCGCGGGGCTGACGCTGCTTGCCTGCCTCGCCATCGCCGCGCTCATCGCTGTCGGCTGGGGGTGGGCAGCCGGCGCCCGGGCGGAGCGGGCGATTGCCCCCCTGCGCTCCCGGCTCGCCGATGCTCTCCTCGATCATCTCGGCAGCCTCGATGTGCTTCTTGCCTACGGCGCCGAAGAGGCCAGCCGCACCCGCATCCAGGAAGCCGACAGCAAACTCCGCCGCGCAATCATCCGGCGCACAGGCGCACAGGCTGGAGCCGCGGGGATCATCTCGCTGCTTGCGGGGGCCGCCTCGCTCGCAGCGATCCTCGTAACGATGCCCGCCGTCGCAACCGGAACGCTTACGGGCCCGAACCTTGCGGTGGCGGTCCTCGTCCCGATGGCGGTCTTCGAGGTCTTCGCCGCGGTGCCGCTAGCCGCCGCCGCCTGGCGCCAGGTTCACGCATCGGCAGAGCGCATCGCTGCAGCTCTCCCCGCCGAGCCCCCGGCGGGGATCGTCCGCGATGAGCCTCTCGCGACCGGAGCGGCCCCCGCTCTCGGCGACGGAATCGTTCTGCGCGATCTCTCGGCCACCTGGCCACACTCGGACGACGCAGCGCTGCG
This sequence comes from Microbacterium sp. UBA1097, assembly GCF_002313585.1. Taxonomy (NCBI): domain Bacteria; kingdom Bacillati; phylum Actinomycetota; class Actinomycetes; order Micrococcales; family Microbacteriaceae; genus Microbacterium; species Microbacterium sp. UBA1097. The sequence continues at coordinate 24,536 of NZ_DCBW01000012.1, forward strand.
CGACATCGCGCTCGAGATCCGTCCCGGCGAAAGACTTCTGGTCGTCGGGTCATCGGGTGCGGGCAAATCGACCCTGGCGCACGCGCTGGTGCGCTTCCTCGACAGCACCGGCGAGTACCGCATCGGAGATACCGACGCGCACGCGATCGCCTCGGACGACCTGCGCAGAACCGTCGGACTGTGTGAGCAGAGCCCCATGCTGTTCGATGAAGACATCCGACAGAACCTGCTCTTTGCGCGCGACGACGCCACGGATGCCGATCTCGAGGCGGTCCTTGAGCGCGTCGGACTCGGACCGTGGCTGCGAGAGCGCGGCGGGCTGGATGCCCGGGTCGGTGAGCGGGGGCAGCTGGTCTCGGGCGGCCAAGCACAACGGATCGCCCTAGCCCGTGCGCTGCTGCATGGGTTCCCCGTCCTGGTTCTTGACGAACCGACCGCTGGCGTTGACCCCGCGGCATCGGATGCGCTGCTCATCGACCTGCTCTCGGCCGTCGAGCCGCACCAATGCGTCGTGCTGATCTCGCACGTCACCGTCCCGGAGGGATTGGTCGACCGCGTCGTGCGCCTGGAGCGCGGCGCTCTGGCCTAGACGTCAACCCGTTCCGCATCCTCGACGAAGGTCTCGGCGGTCGCCGCGATTCGATTGGCCATCCCGCTGAAGATGAACCCGTGGAAGGGCAGCACGGCGAACCAGTACAGGCGCCCGGCAAGTCCGTGCGGGAAGAAAACGGCGCGCTGCTCATAGCGCGATCCGGTCTCGGTCGGGACTGCCCGCAGTTCAAGCCACGCCAGACCCGGAACCTTCATCTCGGCCCGCAGCCGCAGGAAGCTCCCGTGCTCGATCGCTTCGACACGCCAGAAGTCGAGGGCATCACCGGCTGACAGCCGACCCTTGCTCCGGCGTCCGCGCTGCAGCCCCACTCCCCCCACGAGTCGGTCCATCCATCCCCGAATCGCCCACAGCAGGGGCGAGGAGTACCAGCCGTTCTGCCCACCGATGCCCTCGATCACCCGCCACAGCGCGGATGCCGGTGCGGGAGTCGTCGCGGAACGCTCATCGACGAACACGACCTGACCGGCCCAGTCTGGGTCACTCGGCAACGGGCTGGAGGGCACATCCAAGAGCTCCGCATCGGCCCAGCTCGTCTCGACGGTGTCCTCCTTCTCGCGGCTAAGAGCCAGAGCCACGGCATCCCGGTACCGCATGAGCCCGTCGCCTGGCCGAGGGATGAGATCATCGACAGCCCAGGAGCGCACGACACAGTCAACCTGCAGCGACTCGACCAGCGGGCGAGCGATAGCGGCGGGGATCGGCGTGACGAGGTTGACCCACAGCGAGGCGAGACGCGGGGTGAGCACGGGGAGTGCGGCAATCGCGCGCTGCGGGAGGCCCGCGACGACCGCGTACCCGTTCATCATCTGCCCGTACCGCAACACGTCGGGGCCGCCGATGTCGACGGCCGTGTTCACCTCAGCGGGAACGTGCGCCGCACCGAGCAGGTAGTGCAACACGTCGCGCACCGCGATCGGCTGGATGCAGTTGCGCACCCACTTGGGCGCTGGCATGTAGGGAAGAACATCGGTCAGGTGCCGCACCATCTCGAACGACGCCGACCCCGACCCGATGACGACACCCGCCTGCAGCACGAGCGTCGGCACTCCCGAGGCGAGCAGGATCTCGCCGACCTCGACGCGACTGCGAAGGTGAGGCGACAGCGGAGCGTCGTCGGGATGAAGGCCACCGAGGTACACGATGCGGGCCACGGATGCCGCAGCTGCGGCATCCGCCACGGTGGTGGCAACGTCGTGGTCGGTCTGCTCGAAAGACCGACCCGACATCATGGAGTGGATGAGGTAGTAGAGAACGTCAACGTCGCGCACGGCGTCGGCAACGGCATCCGGGTCCTTCGCGTCGCCAGCGACGACCTCGACGCGATCGCCCCACGAGAAGGCGGCGACGCGCTCCGGATGGCGGGCAAGCACCCGCACGCGATATCCGGCGTTCAGAAGCCGCGGAACAAGTCGTCCGCCGAGATATCCGGTGGCACCGAGCACGAGCGTGCGCGGCTTCTCGCCGTCGGCACGGGCTGAAGCTGCGAGAGCAGGCTCGCGGCCGGTCGGGGCGGTGAGGTCTTCCACACCGGCAGGCTAACGCGGACCCGACCCCTCGGGGCCGCCCAGCGACATTCCAAACGCTTGAACTCCCTCGTGCGAGGCGAGCCTTGCGAACCCGAGACGGTCGTAGAAGGCGAGAGCTGACGTGTTGGCCGCATCGGCGACCAGGTGCACGCCCGAGACTCCGCGCTCACGGAGGGTCTCGATGAGCGCGTCGATCAACCGTCGCCCCCATCCCTGGCCCTGCGCCTGTGGGAGCAGGTCGATGTGCAGATGAGCGGGATAGGCGTCACCGTAGGGTTCGGCTCCTGCGCGTCTGGCGGCTGCATAACGCAGGATGCCGGCGGTTCGCTCCGCACGCGGATCTCCGGCGTCGACATCCGGAGCCCACCGCGACCGGCGCTCGGGCCACCACGACGTGCTGAACCAGTCCTCGAAAGACCTCGTATCGGGCGCGCAGACGAGATACCCGACGGGCTCACCGTCGACGTCGACCACGAAAGCGTAGTCCGGGTGCCGCGCAAGGTAGGGGCGCAGGAACACCTCGGGCCAGATCTCGTCGTCGGTCAGGATGCCTTTCGCATCGGCTCCGGCATCCGCAGTGCGAATGCACACCGACGACAGCGCCGCCTTGTCCTCGGGGCGAAATGCTCGAATCCTGGCCACGCCCCGATCGTACGCGGGGGTGGCTACCCTGCAATGAGGTGCGAGGATGGCGGGGGGAGGACGAACGCGTGGGTGTGAGCACTGGTCGGGTGTCCGAGATCGCACAGCGCATCGCGCGGCCGGTGCGCAACCTGCTCCGCGCGCTTCTGGCGCCTCTCACCAGAACCCGGCTCTTCCGCGCGGCAGGTCCCCGCCTGCTCCCCCCGGTCGAGCGGTTCTTCGCCGCCCTCAGCGGCGGCCGAGTGCAGCTCAGCGCCGTCCTGGTTCCCTCACTCGTTCTCCACACGACCGGGGCCAGAAGCGGTCTCATCCGTGATGTTCCGCTGATGTACACCCCCGACGGACAGGGCCGGGCGATCGTCGCCGGGACCAACTTCGCCGGCGAACGCCACCCCGCTTGGACGACGAATCTGCTCGCCCATCCGGATGCTGCGATCACGGTTCGCGGGCGGCGGATGCTCGTGCACGCGACCGTCATCCCAGACGACCAGCGAAACGCCGTATGGGCTCGCATCGAGTCGCAGTGGCCCGGTTATCGCGCGTACGAGCGAGAGTCCCACCGCACGGTGCGGCTGTTCCGGCTTCAGCCCGTGCTGCGCCACGCAGCGACAGCGGGCTGGGAGCCGGATCCTACGGAGTGAGGGCCTGCACCGTCCGCGGCCGCACGATCGTCCACAGTGCGATGACCGCGATCGCTCCGCATCCGACCATGACCGATGCCATTGTCGTGGCGGTGATGCCGGCACTGGCAGAGAGCCAGCCGACGAGAGGCGAGACCGCGCCTGCCACACCGAAGTTCACGGCGCCGAGGATGGATGCTGCCGTCCCCGCCGCCTTGCCGTGGCGATCGAGCGCGAGCACCTGCACACACGGGAAGCCGAAGCCGACCGACGTGATGAACAGGAAGAGGGGAACCATCGTTCCCCACAGGCCGAGACCCAAGCTGTCGGCGAGGATGATGGCAGAACCGAACACGACGGTGCCGGCCGTCGAGAACGCCAGCACCCACTGGGGGCCGAACCGGGCAGCCAGCCGCGAGGCCATCTGCACACCGAAGACGATGCCCAGGGAGTTCACGGCGAACAGCAGACCGTATGCCTGCGGATCGAACCCGTAGCCCTCCTGAAAGAGGAAGGGCGAGGCCGACAGGTATGAGAACAGGCCGCTGAAGTTCATCCCGCCGATCACCAGAACGCCCAGGAACACGCGGTCGCTGAGCACCGACCGGTAGCGCTGCCAGGTCGTGGTGCTCCCCTTGTCGTGCCGACGGGCCGGCGGCAGGGTCTCGGGGATGATGAAGATCGTGCTGACGAGCATCACCACGCCGTACACGGCGAGAACGACGAAGATCCCCTGCCACGGCATGACGATCAGAAGCGCCGAGCCGATGAGAGGCGCAACGACCGGGGCAACACCGCTCACGAGTGCGAGTCGACTGAGCATCACGACCAGCCGCTTCCCGCCGAACAGGTCGCGCACGATCGCCATTGCAACCACGCCTCCCGCGGCAGCCCCCACTCCCATGAAGAACCGGGCGGCGCCGAGGGTGATGAGCGTCGGCGAGAGCGCTGCAGCTGCGCTGGCCAGCACATGCAGCACGGTCACGGCGATCAGCGGCATCCGTCGCCCGACTTTGTCGCTGAGCGGGCCTACGACCAGCTGCCCGACAGCGAAGCCGATCATCGTGCCCGTCAGGGTGAGTTGAATCGCCGCCGACGTCGTCTGGAAGTCGGCCTCGAGCACCGGGAAGGCCGGGAGGTAGAGGTCGATCGTGAACGGCCCGAGCGCCGTCAGCGCGCCGAGCAGGATGATGTACAGCACGCGGCGCCGCGTGGGGATGGCATCGCCGGGGTGCAGCATGACCGGCGCTGTTGCCGGGTTGGCTCCAAGGGTGCGGATCGCACCGGTCGCCGAACGAAGCCGCACCGATCCGGTCGGGGTGAGCTCCGGCCGGTCAGCAGCAGACGCGTCCGCGGGTGTTACGGGAATGGAGGCAGTGTCGAGCACGGGTTCCGTTCAGGGGGAGGTTGCGCGGGATCGGAGGACCCACGCCCCCGATCGGCGTCGAATCGATTCGACTCCATGATAACGGATGCTCGACACGGCGGCATCGGAAAGCGAAGGGGCGCCCGTCCCCGGGACGCCCCTTCGAGCTTCATCCTTCTGCGATCAGCCCTTCGTCGAGCCTGCGAGCAGACCTCGTACAAAGTAGCGCTGGAGCGAGAAGAACACGATCAGCGGAACGATGATCGCGACGAACGCACCCGCTGTCAGCAGCTGCCACTCGTTGCCACGCGTTCCCGTGATCTCCGCCAACAGCTTGGTGATCGGCGCCACCGGCCCGTCGGCGAAGATCAAGGCCACGAGCAGGTCGTTCCAGACCCACAGGAACTGGAAGATCGCGAACGACGCGAGAGCGGGCATCGTCAGGGGCAGCACAATGCGGAAGAAGATCTGCCCGCGGGATGCCCCGTCGACGCGTGCCGCCTCGATGATGTCGGCCGGGATCTGCGACATGAAGTTGTGCAGCAGGTAGATCGCCAGCGGCAGAGCGAACATCGAGTGGGCGATCCAGACCTGCGCGTACCCACCCGACACTCCGAGCGGCCCCGTGATCTGCACCCCGAAGATGTTCAGACCACGAGAGAACGAGCTCAGCAGCGGGATCAGCGCCATCTGGATCGGCACGATCTGCAGCGCGAACACGAAGATGAACAGCCAGTCGCGGCCCTTGAAGTCGATCCACGAGAACGCGTAGGCCGCGAACGCCGCGATCGTCAGCGGCACGATGGTCGCGGGGATCGTGATGGCGATCGAGTTGATGAAGGCCTCGGCCATCGTCAGCTGCGTGTTACCTGCCTGCAGAACCTGGATGTAGTTCTCCAGCGTCACCTGCGGGTCGGCGAAGAACGTCCACCATCCGGTCGTTTTGATCTGCTGCTCAGGACGGAAGGACGAGATCAGCAGTCCGAAGGTCGGGATCGTCCACGCCAGCGCGATGATGATCGACGCGACGGTTGCCCACGGCTTGGAGAGCACGCGTCGAACACGGCCCGCGCGGCCCGAACCACCGTTCTGGTCCCGGCGCATCCCGCGCTCGAGTTCCTTCTCGGTCTCCTTGTCGATCGGGAGATCGATCGGCATAACCTCACTCATTGGATCGCTCCCTTCGGGAGATCTGCGCGCGAGGGCGCGCTGGATGCGTACCGCATGCTCATCGGATCTCCTTCTGCTTGCGGATCTGCCGGGCGTTATAGATCACGATCGGCAGCACCAGGAGGAACAGGATGACGGCGAACGCCGCACTGCGGCCCGCCTCGAACTTGGTGAACTGCGTGTACATCTCGTTCGCGATCACCGAGGTGCCGAAGTTACCGCCGGTCATCGTGCGCACGATGTCGAAGACCTTCAGCGAAGCGATCGAGATCGTCGTGAGGACCACGATGATCGCGGGACTGATCGCGGGAACCGTGACGTTGATGAAGCGCTGCCACGCGTTGGTTCCATCAAGCTGCGCGGCCTCAAGCTGTTCGGTCGGAACGCCCTTGATCGCCGCGGAAAGGATGACCATTGCGAAACCGGTCTGCACCCAGATGAGCACGACGATCAGGAACAGCGTGTTCCACGGCTCGTTGAGAAGCCACTGCACGGGGTCTCCCCCGAACCACACGACGATCTGGTTGAGAAGACCGATCTGGGTGAACTCGGGACCGCGATAGGCGTACACGAAGTTCCAGATGATGCTCGCACCGACGAACGAGATCGCCATCGGCATGAACACGAGAACCTTGTAGACCTTCTCACCGCGCGTCTTGTCGATGAAGACCGCATACGCAAGCCCGACGATCGTCGACACTGTCGGGGCAATGAGCACCCAGACGATGGTGTTCACGACGGTGCGGATTCCGTCTGGCTGGGTGAAGATCCAGACGAAGTTGTCGAGGCCGACGAATTGGTTTCCCGCTGCGTTCATGAACGAAGCGACAAAGGTCTGGATCGACGGGAGGATCAGACCGATCAGCAGCAACAGCGCCGCCGGGGTCATGAAGGCGATGAGCTGGATGAAATAGCCCTTGCCGTTTCGAGATCGGTAATCGATCACGAAGAACAGACCGCCGATGACAGCGGCGACGATCGCCGCCCACCAGACGGAGTTGAAGAGCAGAACCGTGGCGACCGGGATGAGCACACACATCGCGAGCCTGATCCAGGTATAGACGGGTCCCGAACGGGGAGCAATGTCGATGAGAAAGAGGATCAGGCCGATCACCACGAGGAATGCAACGACCACGACGATCGCTTGCAGAATCGGGTGCATTGTGCCGACCCAGTTGAAGAACGCGGTCACGTCGCTCCTTTCGAGTACGTCAGTGGACTCGCTCGAATCCTAGCCAGGAAGACGGCGGAGGGGCCGCCCCGCCTGAGCGAGGCGGCCCCTCCGTGATCACTGTCAGCTGGACGGCCAGCCGGCTTCGATCTGTGCGGTGACCTCGTCAACGGGGGTGCCGCTGATCCACGAGACCATGCCCTTCCAGAACGTCCCGGCGCCGACGGCGCTGGGCATCAGGTCGGATGCATCGAACCGGAACGTGGTGTTCGGGTCCTGAAGGATCTCGATCGCCTGCGTCAGGATGCCCGACGAAGCGTTGGCCGGGTCGAGGCCCGTGTTCGCCGAGATGACACCACCGAGCGAGACGCGGTTGTTCGCCCACTCCGGGCTCGAGAGGTACTCAAGCACGGCCTGCGTGTCGGACTCGTCGTTGAACGCGCCAACGATCTCGCCACCACCGGTGACTGCCGGCGCACCGGCGGTCTGACCGGGCATGATGAACGCCCAGACGTCGCCGTCCTCGGCGACAGTGCCGCCGGCGTCCTCGATGAATCCGGTGAAGAACGACGCCTGGTGGTGCAGTGCGCATTCACCCGAGACGAGGGCGGCAGCAGGGTCGCCGAACTCGGTCGAGTTGATGGACTGGACGTCACCGAAACCGGCATTGACGTACTCGGGGTTCAGCAGGTATTCACCGGTCGCGTCGAACGCGTCGATGATCGGCTGGTCGGTGAACTTCACCTCGTTGGCAACCCACTGGTCGTAGACCTCGGGACCCGAGTCGCGAAGCACCATGTCCTCGACCCAGTCGGTTCCCGGCCAGCCGGTCGCGTCGCCCGAGCCGAAGCCGGCACACCACGGGGCCTTGCCGGTGGTCGACTGGATGGTCTGCGTGACCTGCATGAGTTCGTCGAGTGTCGTCGGGACCTCAAGACCCCACTCCGCGAACTTGGCGGGCTGGTACCAGATGAAGCCCTTGACGGATGCCATCAGCGGCGCGCCGTACAGCGTGCCGTCGACGGTGCCGTAAGCAGCCCAGTCGTCCGACCAGTAGTCGGCGACGTTCTGCTGCACGGCCTCGGGAGCCGGAACCAGGTAGCCGCGCGACGCGAGGTCGGCGAGCAGACCGGGCTGCGGGAAGATCGCGATGTCGGGCGGGTTGCCACCCTGTGCGCGGATGCCGATCTGAGACTCGAACTCCTTGGAGGCCTCGTACTGGATGTCGATTCCCGACTCCTCTTCGAAGTCAGCCCACGACTCGTCCAGCAGTTCCGCCTCGGTGTCCGAGATCGTGCCGTAGATCGTGACGACGTTGTCGACGTCGCCGCCCCCACCGTCAGTGCTGCCGCCGCCGCTGTCACCGCTGCAGCCCGCGAGCGCGATGCCCGCGATGCCGGCGATCGCCACGGCGCCGAGCACCTTGTGACGCTGTGTCATGCCCATATGAATGACTCCTCCTCGTTGAGCGCAGACATGGTTCCTTCGTAAGAGCCTCTCCGGAACCGTTTCCATGACACCGTATCGCCCTCTTCTCCCGCGCACAACAGATGAACCATTACGAGCCGATAACTGCGCCTGGGAGCGCTCTTTTCGCTATCTGCATAGTGATCGACGACACTGCATTCACCTGGAACCGGTTCCCCTTTTCGCCTTTCGTCGTTTAGCCTGTCCCTACAAGAGATCGACGATCGATCGCGGGTGCGGTGTCGGGAACCGCAGAGAACCGCCGGAAGGTACAACGACGTGAGCGGCATCGAGGACGTGGCCCGCGCTGCGGGAGTCTCGAAGGCGACGGCAAGTCGCGCCCTCACCGGACACGGGTACGTCGCCGCAGCCACGCGAGAGCGGGTGACACGCGTCGCCCACGAAATGGGATACGTCCCCTCCTCGAGCGCTGCGAGCCTGGCCACCGGGCGCACGCGCAATATTGGCGTCGTCATGCCCTACCTCAACAGATGGTTCTTCGCCGAGGTTCTCGAAGGTATTCAAGAGGTGCTCCTCGAATCCGGGTACGACCTGACCCTCTACGACGCCAAGCCAGGCACCGAAGGGCGCAGGCGCGTGTTCGACGACTTCCTGGCCCGCAAGCGATTCGACGGACTGATAGCGGTCGGGCTTGAACCCGATCACCACGAGCTGGAGCGACTTGTCGCGATCGGCCGCCCCGTCGTGAGCGTCGTCGCAATGGGCGACAATGCGGGAGTCGTGCGGCTGGATGACGAGTCTGCCGCTCGACGTGCCACAGCGCACCTCATCGAACTCGGTCACACGAAGATCACCTTCCTTGGAGGCGTCTCGGTCTCCAGCGGTCCCCACGTCGATCGCGCGCGTCTGGCGGGATACCAGACGACGATGAGGGAGGCCGGCCTCGAGGTGGCGCACGTGCGATCGGAGGTGAGTCTGCCGGGTGGGTACGCAGCGGCTGTCGACCTCCTCGGAGACCCCGATCGACGGCCCACGGCACTTCTGGCTACGTGCGACGAGGTCGCGATCGGGGCCATCATCGCGGCGCGCCGGCTCGGCATCCCGGTCCCGTCAGCACTCAGCGTCGTCGGTATCGACAATCACGAGTTCGCCGAGATGTTCTCACTCACCACGCTTGAGCAGTCGCCCCGCAGTCAGGGCGCACAGGGGGCCAGGATGCTGCTCGAGCAGCTCGAGAATCCGGAGCAGGATCCCGCGGATGTCAGCATCCAGGCGCGCATGATTGTGCGCAACTCGACTGCCCCTCCCCCGGGAACCCCCTCGGTGACCGTGGGCGTCGGCGTCACATCCTGACCTCTCTCCCCCCGCGGGAAGGCGCCGAACCCACACCTTCGCCCTCCAACCCACCGGTTTCTTCGACCGAAAGGTGAGGGTTCGCGCTGATTCGTGTGGGTTCGCGCCAGGATCGGCCGCGAGGGCCCTCCCGCTACAGTGGTGCCGTGAGCGAGACGACGACGGATGCCGGTGCTGTCACAACTCCCCCGAAGGGCGTGCGGCGGCCGGTGATCGTTTCGTTCGCCGTTGCTTTCGTCTACCTCACAGGCCTGCTCGGCATCCTGCTCGGCATCCTGGTGCTGCTCAGCCGCTACGACCAGACAGGCTCCGGCGATGTCCTCGCTGTGTCGCTCATCGGGGCTGCCATCATCCTCGTCGGGCTGTTGATCATCGGGATCGCTTCCGGCGTCGCGCGCGGCAGCGGCCTGTCTCGCATCGTCTTGACGGTGTACCTGGCGATCCAGGTGCCACTTCACGTCCTGGCCATCGCCGCCGCGGACTTCGACTGGATCGCCGCCGTTCAGCTCGCGCTCGAGCTGTTCACTCTCGTGGTGTTGTGGCTTCCGCCAACGAACCGCTTCTTCCGCGCCGCCGCGGCTGCCCGGCGCTGAGCCCCGCCGTCCTGGCAGCAGTATCACGCGCCACGAATCGGCGGTGGATGAACCGCACGATCTCGATACCACCGATGGTCGCCACGATCACGACGGTGAGCAGGTACGCGGCATCCTCACCCGGGTCGACAAGTTGGAAGAACTCCGTCGCGAGCGGCACCGAGAAGATCAGCACCAGGCCGATGAACATGGCACCGATCACGAGGCCCTTGTAGCGGTTGATCGGACGGGACAGCACGGTCAGAATCCAGATCCCGACGATCGCGAGCAGGATCGTCGCCCCAGTGCGCATCTGCTGTTCGTCGACGCCGAGCGATTGCGCGCCGAGGGTGTAGAGGGTGAGCCCTGCTCCCACGACGACGCCGGCGGGAATCGCGAAGCTGAGCGAGCGCCGCAGGAACCCCGGAATGTAGCGCTGCCGGTTGGGCATGAGGGCCAGGAAGAATGCCGGGATGCCGATGGTGAGTCCGTCGGTGATCGAGAGCTGCCGAGGCAGGAACGGGAACTGCAGCACCAGGATGCCGAACACGATCGACAGCACGAAGATGTAAGCCGTCTTGGTGAGGAACAGCATCGAGACGCGCTCGATGTTGGCGATCACCTGACGTCCTTCGGCGACGACGTCGGGGAGGTGCGAGAACTGCCCGTCCAGCAGCACGAGGCGCGCTACCGCCTTCGTGGCGGCTGCGCCCGAGTTCATCGCGATGCCGATGTCGGCTGTCTTGATCGCGAGCGCGTCGTTGACGCCGTCGCCGGTCATCGCCACGGTATGGCCACGCGATTGCAACGCAGTGACCATGCGCTTCTTCTGCTCCGGGGTGACGCGGCCGAACACGTGGTAGGTCTCGAGCACGTCTGCGAGCGCCTCGTCGTCCTCGGGTAGCTGCCGAGCATCGAACCCCTCCGGAGCGTCGACCCCGACCTCGCGCGCAATGGCAGCGACGGTGCGGGGGTTATCGCCCGAGATGACACGGATGCCGACCCCCTGCTCCCGGAAATACGCCAGCGTCTGCGCGGCATCCGGCCTCACCTGTTCGCGGAAGGTGAGCACGACGATCGGGACGAGATCGTCGGGGATGCGCTCGGCCTCGGCCTGCTCATCGGAGATCGGATGCGGCGAGTGGCCGAGCACGAGGGTGCGTCGTCCGGTCGCGGCAAGTTCGGCGACCAGGGACCCGAGCTCGGTTCCGTCCCCGGTCCCCTCCGGAAAGACCATTTCAGGAGCACCGAGAACCCAGGCACCCGACGGCCCGTCGCTGAACGATACTGCGCTCCATTTGCGTGCCGACGAGAACGGGATGACTGACCCGACGGCGACAGGAGCCTCGAGCGGGTAGGGGTCGCGCAGGCACCGCGCTGTGGCGTTGGCCGCCGGGTCAGCGCCGTACCAGGCCAGTGCCTCATCCCATCCGGGGGCCGCGGCATCGCCGACGGGATGAACGGCATCGAACTCGATCTCTCCGGCTGTGAGCGTGCCGGTCTTGTCGAGGCATACAACGTCTACGCGCGCCAGCCCCTCGACGGCGGGGAGTTCGTTGACGAGCACCTGGCGGGAGGCGAGCTTTGCGGCGCCGACCGCAAAGGCGATGCTCGTCATAAGGACGAGCCCGAGGGGAATCATCGCGGTCACGGCGGCGATCGTATTGACGGCTGCCTGAACCCAGTCGCCACTCTCCCAGGCGGCGACCCACCCGCCGAACACCATCATCTGGGCGTTCAGGACGAGAAGTGCCATGGGTCCGATCGCCCAGCCGACGACACGCAGCACAAGGTTGATCGACGAGCGCAGCTCGCTCGAGACGAGCGAGAACCGCTTGGCCTCAGCGGCGAATCGGTTGGCATACGAGTCGGCACCCACACGGATGACGCGCGCGAGCCCCTCTCCCGCGACGACGATCGAACCCGAAAGTGCCTCATCGCCGGGATGCTTGTCGACAGCATCTGACTCACCGGTGAGCATCGACTCGTCGACCTGCAATCCGCGGGCGGCAACTGCTTCGGCATCGGCTGCGATCTGATCGCCGGCGCGCAGCACCAGGATGTCATCGATCACGACATCGGTCGGGTGGATCTCAGCCTCGACACCGTCGCGCAGGACCCGAGCAGTCGGTGCGTTCAGCAGCGCCAGGCGATCGAGCGCCGCCTTGGCGCGGAACTCCTGCCACGCACCGATGATCGTGTTGGCCAGAGCGCTGAGGCCGAAGATCGCGTCCTGCCAGCGCCCGAGCAGCAGGAGAACGGCGAAACACGATCCAACGATCGCGTTGAAGATCGTGAACACATTGGCGCGGATGATGCTGCCGATGCTCCGGCTGGAGTCGGCCTGATACGCGTTGGTTCGGCCATCCGACACACGCTCGGCTACCTCGGCTGCCGTGAGTCCGGTGAGCTCACCATCGCCGGCCGGCTCAGGCCCTGGCTGCGTCGCCACGTCGGTACCGCTGGTCATGCGTTCACCCTAGCGGGCACCTTCTGGCGCTGACGGATGCCGAGATGCGCGAAGACCCCGGATGCCGAAGCATCCGAGGCCTTCGCGAGAAAGTCGCAGGGACTTACTTGAGGGTGACCGTGGCGCCTGCCTCTTCGAGAGCAGCCTTCGCCTTGTCTGCGGTCTCCTTGTTGGCGCCCTCGAGGACAGCCTTGGGAGCACCGTCGACGACGGCCTTGGCCTCGCCGAGGCCGAGCGAGGTGAGCTCGCGGACGACCTTGATGACCTGGATCTTCTTGTCGCCGGCGGCCTCGAGGATGACGTCGAACGCGTCCTTCTCTTCGGCCTCTTCGGCGGGGGCACCACCGGCGGGGGCGCCGGCGGCGGCAACCGCGACGGGCGCGGCGGCGGTGACGTCGAAGGTCTCCTCGAACGCCTTGACGAACTCGGAGAGCTCGATGAGGGTGAGCTCCTTGAACGCGTCGAGCAGCTCTTCAGTGCTGAGCTTTGCCATGATGATTCTCCTTGATGGGTGTGGTTATCGCCGGGGCCGACTCAGGCCGCGGACTCCTGCTTCTCACGCAGCGCGTCGACCGTGCGAACGGCCTTCGACGGCAGTGCGTTGAAGACGAATGCTGCCTTGGTCATCGAGGCCTTCATCGCGCCGGCGAGCTTCGCCAGCAGGACTTCACGGCTCTCGAGGTCGGCGAGCTTGTTTACCTCTTCTGCGCTCAGGGGGGAACCGTCGAAGTATCCGCCCTTGATCACCAGAAGAGGGTGTGCCTTGGCGAAGGCGCGCAGTCCCTTCGCGACGGTGACCGGGTCACCGTGCACGAATGCGATAGCCGAGGGTCCCTTGAGGTCCTCATCCATCGACGTGATCCCCGCGTTGTTCGCGGCGATCTTGGAGAGCGTGTTCTTCACCACGGCGTACTCGGCGTCCTGACGGATCGCGTTGCGGAGCTCCTTGAGCTCAGCAACCGTCAGGCCGCGGTACTCGGTGAGCAGAACGGCAGTCGAGTCCTCGAAGTTCTTCGTGAGCTCGGCAACCGTCGCTTCCTTCTGCGCCATGGCCACTCCTTGTGTCTTGTCCCCATTCCGCGGTGGCGGGACGGGAGCCTCGGACCCCCAAAAATGAGAAAAGCTCCGGCGCAAGCGCACGGAGCTTCGGCCCGGATGGGCGTTGTTCGTGACACCTGCGCAGGCCCCTGGCTACTCTCCCGGAAGAGAATTTCCAGCGCTTCGATCGACGTTCGCTTACGCGCACGCCGATGACCGGCGGTCTTCGGCTCCGACAAGTGTACGCTCCGGTCCCCACCCCAACAAATCGTCGCCGGGCCTCTCGCACATCTTCGCGTGTGAGGGCGGCCGAGGTCGCGACCCCGACGTAGGGTCAAGTGGTGACTCCCGAACTCCAAGCGCGCATCGTCGCCGACTCGCGAGACCGGGTCGCGTGGGTGCGGGCGCGTTCGCGGGGAATCACAGCAACGGATGTCGCGACGCTCACCTCTGAACGGGCCATTGCCCGCGCCGCCGACGCCAAGCTCATGGGCTCCGGGTTCTCGGGCAATGCCTATACGAACCACGGGCGGCTGCGCGAACCCGAAATCGCACGGTGGGTAGCCGCAACGCACGGCATCCAGCCCTCCTCGGCGCTCTTTCACGCCGAGATTGAGAAACGTCATCTCGCTACCCCCGACGGCGTGGTGGTCGACGCGCAGGGGCGCGTCATCCTCGCCGAGATCAAGACGACGAATAAGGAGTGGCGCAGCATCCCACGCTCCTACCTGCGCCAGGTCTGGTGGCAGCAACACGTCCTCGGTGCCGAGCGCACGCTGGTCGCATGGGAACAGCACGACGGTTTCGTCCCTGTCGGCGACGAGCCCCGGTGCGCGTGGGTTGATCGCGACGAGACGGAGATTGCCCGGCTTGTCGGCCTGGCGACGGCTCTCATCGATGAGCTGTACTTACGCACGCAGCGCACGAGATCACTGGCGGTCGCCTCGGTCGAGACCCGCGAGCCGTATCGCGCGCTCGCGTTGTCTGACTGATCAGCCACGGACTGCACCCCGCTCACCCCGCCGGACCCCGAGCCGAGGTTTCTTCGTCGACGCGCAGCCGCCAACTAATTGACTCCTGTCAACCAAATACTCTATAGTTGACATTTGTCAATGACTGCGCGATGACGAGCGCAGCCACTCCTCGTCGTCAAGAAGGCATCCCATGGCATCCGTTTCCCCTCCAGCTGCGGCCCTCACCGAATCCGGCATGACTCGCCGCCAGGTCCTCGAGGCCCTCTCGGGCCTGCTCCTGGGCATGTTCGTCTCGATGCTCGCCTCGACTGTCGTCTCCACCTCCCTGCCGGTGATCATCCACGACCTCGGCGGCGATCAGGCAGCGTTCACCTGGGTCGTGACAGCGACGCTTCTGACAACAGCGATCTCGACACCCGTCTGGGGCAAGCTCGCCGACCTCGTGAACCGCAAGCTGCTCTTCCAGCTCGCGATCGGCATCTTCGTCGTCGCAACCGCCGCGGCGGGATTCGCACCGAACACCGAGTGGCTGATCGCCATGCGCGCGGTGCAGGGCGTCGGCGCGGGAGGCCTAGCCGCACTCAGCCAGGTGATCATGGCCGACATCATCAGCCCCCGCGAGCGCGGTCGCTATATGGGCTTGTTCGGCGCCGTCATGGCGCTCGCTACCATCGGTGGCCCCCTTGTAGGCGGCGTCATCACCGACGGGATCGGGTGGCGCTGGAACTTCTATGTCGCCCTTCCCTTTGCCGTTGCGGCCCTGATCATCGTGCAGCGCACCCTCCACCTGAAGCCCCTCGCGGCACGGAAGGTCTCGATCGACTACCTCGGCATCGTCCTGCTCTCTGCCGCCGTCTCGCTGCTGCTGATCTGGGTGACAACCGCCGGCGACTCCTTCGACTGGTGGAGCGTGACGACCCTGCTGATGGTGGGCGGCGCTGTTCTCGCCGCAGTTCTGTTCATCGTGGTCGAGCTGCGCTCGCGCGAACCTCTCGTCCCGCTCTCGATGTTCCGGAGCCGCACATTCACACTCGCCGTGCTCGCCTCGATCGCCACCGGCATCGCCATGTTCGGGGCTTCGGTATTCCTCAGCCAGTACATGCAGCTGGCTCGAGGCGCCACACCCACGGAGGCCGGGCTGATGACGATCCCGATGATCGCCGGACTCCTGGTGGCATCCGTCGGAGTCGGCCAGCTGATCACCCGCTTCGGGCACTGGAAGCCCTACCTCATCGGGGGCAGCATCTCGCTGATCGCAGGGTCCGCCCTGTTGACGACGATCCACTACGACACGAACTTCGCCCTCGTGTCGCTGTACATGTTCCTGCTCGGCGCGGGCGTCGGGATGACGATGCAGAACCTCGTGCTCATCGTGCAGAACACGACCGAACCCACCAAGATCGGCGTGGCAAGTTCCGGCGTCACCTTCTTCCGAAGCCTCGGCGGCAGCGTCGGTGTTGCCGTCATGGGCGCAGCTCTTGCCGGCAGCGTCACCGACCTCTTGGGAGGACGCAAGGATGACGTCACCGCTGCGCTCGCAACCCTCGGCGACCAGGCGTCGACCTGGGCTTCGCAACTCCAGTCGGGGTCCCTCCCGCAGGTGTCTGCGATGCCCGAGGGCCTGCGCGTCATCTTCGAAGACGTCTATGCTCAAGGCATCTCACAGTCCTTCCTGATCCTCGTGCCGTTCGCGATCGTGAGCCTCATCGCCATCGCGTTCTTGCCGAACGTTCCCCTGACCCGGATGACGAACCGCGAGCGACTGGAAGCCGGTGAAGCCGACCTCGCTACCGTGTCTGTCGCCGAGGGCATGGAAACCCTCACCGCCACTGCCCAGCTCGGAGCGGATTCCGACAGTTCTCACCGCGCCAAGGCTGCTGGCGCGGCATCCACCCAGGAACCGCCGCGATGAGCGAGTCCGAGTCCCCCGAGGACCTCGACCCGGCGACCCGCGAGCACCGCGCGGCAGTGGACAGACTCGAGGGTGCGATCTCCGAGCTCATCTCGCGCATCCGAAAGTTCTATGCGCAGATCGCTGATGAGGTGAGCCCGGGAATGCTCCCCGGCACGTTCAAACTCCTCGCGACCATCGGCCGAATCGGACCCACGACGTCGTCGGCCCTCGCTCATCGCCTGACCGCCGACAAGGGAATGATCAGTCGGCAGATCAGCGAGCTCGAAAGTCTTGGCTTCATCGAGCGGACGGCTGATCCGGACGACCGTCGTTCACGGTTGATCTCCCTCACCTCAGAGGGACGGAAGAGATTGGATGCCGCGCGAGCACCGTACGAACGGATGCTCTCCCACACGCTCGCAGAGTGGCCGACCGAGTCGATCGACGACCTGACCGACCTACTCACCGCCTTCGCGTCGGGCGATATCCCGAAACGCTGACGGGCCGGGTCTTATCGGCTCGGTGACAACGGCGTAACACGAGCGAGACAATCGGGGGGTTGACTGAGATCACCTCGCGGAGGGCGGGGTTTCACCTGGTCGTCATGTGCCACGTCGATGCCGATGTGCGCGGTCCGCTGGCGACGAATTCGCGGAAGGAGCGACCGATGCGATTCCGGCCGCTACGCCCATCCCCCGAAACCCGGGCATTCTCCACCGAACTCTCGCAGGTCCCCGAAGTGATGCGTGCGGTCACCGTCGCGCAGTGGGGCGCTCCCGGCGTCCTGACCGAGACCACCGTCCCGGTGCCCCACCCCGTCCTGAGCGAGGTGCTTGTGCGGGTGGTCGCCGCCGGTGTGAACCCGATCGATGCCAAGACGCGGGCCGGGAAGGGACTTGCTCCTGCCGTAGCCGAGCTTCCCGAGATCCTCGGCTTCGACTTCAGCGGCGTCGTCGTCGAGTCGCCGTTCGAGACCCATCCGTTCCCCGTCGGTACGGAGGTGTTCGGGATGGCCGGGTTCCCCCGGACGCCGGGAAGCTACGCCGAGTATGTCGTCGCACCCACCCTGTCGATCGCGCGCAAGCCAGCCTCCCTTTCGCATGTCGAAGCGGCGGGAGTGCCGGTGGCAGCGCTCACCGCCTGGGGGCTCGTGGTCGAGACCGCTCACGCTCACGAAGGACAGCGGATCCTCATCCACGCCGGAAGCGGTGGCGTCGGGCACTTCGCCGTGCAGTTCGCTGCGTACTTCGGCGCTCACGTGACAGCCACAGCCTCCGGAACCAACGCCCCGTGGCTTCGGGATCTCGGCGCCTCGGTCGTGATCGACCACACCTCGACGCGCTTCGAGGAGGTCGTGCACGACATGGACGTCGTCATCGACCTCGTGGGCAACGTCACCGACTCGATCGGCTCCCGCTCGCTGTCGGTGCTCCGGCCCGGCGGGATCTACATCCTCGTTCCCACCGGATCGTGGCCGGAGTATCGCGACGCTGCGGCGGCTGCAGGAGTCCGCGCGACCAGCTACAAGGTGATTCCGGAAGGCGCGACCCTTGCGACGATCGCCCGCCTGCTCGACTCACGATCGATTCAGGTGTACATCGATCACGTGCTGGACCTTGCGGAAGCGGCGAGGGCGCACACCGATATCGAGGGCGGGCACACACGCGGCAAGATCGTGCTGCGCGTCAGCGACGATTGAGGGCTCGCGCAGGTCGAAGCACGCGGCGTCCCTCCTCGACGATTTCGGTGGCCACGGCATCCAGAAGCCGCGAACGCAGATTCCACTGCTGCCAGTACAGCGGAACGTCGACGGGCGGACCTCCCAGGCGTACGAGCGCTCCGCGCTCGAGCTCAGCTGCCGACTGGAAGCCGGGCAGCAAGCCCCATCCGAGTCCCAACACAACTGCCTGCGCGAAGTCATGGGATGCCGGGACGTAGTGGCGCGGGGCTTCCGAAGCCGACACGCCCTTCTCCCGTAGCCACCGGTCCTGCAGATCATCGCGGCGATCGAACTGGACGACCGGGGCCGCAGCCAGTGCACGGGTGTCGCCGCGTGAGATGTTGAGGTAGCGGGCGACGAACTCGGGAGTGGCGACTGCCTCGTAGCGCATGACACCGAGCGCGGTAACGCGGCATCCGGCTACCGGCTCTGCACGGGACGTCACGGCGCCCATCACGGTGCCGCCCTCGAGGAGCGCAGCGGTGAAGTCCTGATCGTCGCGATGAAGGTCGAACACGATCGGATGCCGCGCACTCAGGCGGCCCAGTGGCGAGAGGAACCAGGTGGCGAGAGAGTCCGCGTTCACCGCGAGCGGCACAGAAACGGGTCCGTCGGCGGCTCCGTCTTCACCGATGCCGGCAAGGGCATCATGTTCGAGCACACGCGCCTGACGTGCGAGCCGGATGACAGCTTCCCCGGCAGCCGTCGGGCGCACGGGCTTCGAGCGCACCAGCAGCACCCGACCGAGCTGATCTTCGATCGCGCGGAGGCGTTGGCTCACGGCGCTCGGCGTGATCCGCATGCGCCGCGCCGCAGCCTCCAGAGTGCCCTCCTCGGCGATGATCGCGACGGTGTCGGCGAGGTCGAAGTCGATCTTCATATGAAGCGATGCTAATGCCCCGTGAGAATCCTGAGCTGGAGTGCATGTCTCGCGCCAGCTAGCGTCGAGGCGTGCTCCCTCCCCTCCTCGCCGGTCTCGGCCTCGGACTATCGCTCATCGTGGCCATCGGCGCACAGAACCTGTTCGTGCTTCGACAGGGAATCCGGCGCGAGCACGTACTGGCGGTTGTCGTGGTGTGCGCCGCATCCGACGCCATCCTCATCGTGCTCGGCGTCTCGGGTGTCGGGCTCGCACTGGCTGCACTGCCATGGCTGGTGACCGCCGTGCGGTGGGCGGGCGCGGCCTTCCTCGTGGGTTACGGCCTCCTCGCTGCCAGGCGCGCGTGGCGTCCCGCGGGCGCACTGACTGTGGACGACCCGCGCGATGACATCGCGGGTTCTGCTACCGAACGGCCCGTGCAGGTTCAGCCGACCACGACCGCGACACGGCTCTCCGCGACGGTTCTCACCGTCCTCGCGCTTACGTGGCTGAACCCCCACGTCTACCTCGATACGGTGTTTCTGCTCGGCGGTGTCGCCAACACCCACGGCGATGACCGGTGGCTCTTCGCGCTCGGCGCCGTGATGGCAAGCATCCTCTGGTTCAGCGCACTGGGGTTCGGAGCCCGCTATCTCGGTCGCTGGCTCGCGACGCCCCGAGCCTGGCGCATCCTCGACGCCATCATCGCGGTCGTGATGATCGTCCTCGGCGTGAGCCTCGTCGTCGGCGGATGAACGACAACGGCCCCCGCCGAAGCGGAGGCCGTCGTCGTATCAGATCGTTGCTCAGGCGATGCTGTTCACGTCCAGCGGGATGCCGGGACCGAACGTCGTCGAGACTGCACCCTTCTGGATGTAGCGGCCCTTCGAGCTCGAGGGCTTCAGGCGAACGATCTCGTCGAGCGCAGCCTTGAGGTTCTCATCGAGCTGCTCGGCCGAGAATGATGCCTTGCCGACGACGAAGTGCACATTGGCGTGCTTGTCGACACGGAACTCGATCTTTCCGCCCTTGATCTCCTCGACCGCCTTGGCGGGGTTGGGGGTCACGGTGCCGGTCTTGGGGTTGGGCATGAGGCCTCGGGGACCGAGGACCTTACCCAGACGCCCGACCTGGCCCATCAGTTCCGGGGTCGACACTGCAGCGTCGAACGCGGTGTAGCCGCCGGCGACCTTCTCGATCAGCTCGGCGCCGCCGACCTCGTCAGCGCCAGCGGCGATCGCCGCTTCGGCGGCAGGACCGGTCGCGAACACGATGACGCGCGCAGTCTTGCCGGTACCGTGGGGCAGGATGACCGTGCCGCGCACCATCTGGTCTGCCTTGCGCGGGTCGACCGAGAGCTTGAGGGCGACCTCGACGGTGGAGTCGAACTTCTTCGAGCCCGTCTCCTTCGCCAAGTTCACAGCCTCGCTGGGTGAATAGAACTTGCCGGCCTCGATCTTCGCGGCGGCTTCGTTGTATGCCTTGGACTTGGTAGCCATTGTCGTTATCCCCCTCAGTCCTCGACCGTGATGCCCATGGAACGGGCGGTGCCGGCGATGATCAGCGAGGCAGCCTCGATGTCGTTCGCGTTCAGGTCGGGCATCTTCGTCTCGGCGATCTGACGCACCTGGTCCTTGGTGAGCTTGCCCACCTTGGCCGTGTGCGGCGTCTTCGAGCCCTTCTGCACTCCCGCAGCCTTCTTGATCAGCTCGGCTGCCGGCGGGGTCTTGAGGATGAACGTGAAGCTGCGGTCCTCGTAGACGGTGATCTCCACGGGGATGACGTTGCCGCGCTGCGACTCAGTCGCCGCGTTGTACGCCTTGCAGAACTCCATGATGTTGACGCCGTGCTGACCGAGCGCGGGCCCGATCGGCGGCGCCGGGTTGGCTGCACCGGCGTTGATCTGAAGCTTGATCAGGCCGGTCACCTTCTTCTTCGGTGCCATTCTTCTTTCCTTTCATCGAGCGGATGCCATCGGCATCCTCTCTCCCGCAGCCCGGCCGTTCCGGGAGCGGTGGTCTGTATCGCGCTGGAGCGCGGTTGCGTTACTGCTTGGTGACCTGGTCGAAGCTGAGCTCGACCGGGGTCTCGCGCTCGAAGAGCGACACGAGCACCGTGAGCTTGCCGCTCTCGGGCTTGATCTCGCTGATCGAGCCCGGCAGGCCTGCGAAGGAGCCTTCCTTGATCGTGATGGTCTCACCGATCTCGAAGTCGACTTCGGTGACGACGCTGCGCGCCACGGGCTGACCCTTGGCTCCACTCGCGCCGCCCTTGGCCGGAGCAGTCTCCTTGACCTCGACGAGCGACTTCAGCATCGTGAAGGCCTCTTCGAAACGCAGCGGCGTCGGGTTGTGCGCGTTGCCGACGAACCCGGTGACACCGGGAGTGTGGCGAACGACCGACCAGGTGTCTTCGTTCAGTTCCATGCGCACGAGCACGTAGCCCGGGATGCGCACGCGGGTGACCATCTTGCGCTGGCCGTTCTTGATCTCGACGACATCTTCCATCGGAACTTCGATCTGGTAGATGTCTTCTTCGACCTCGAGCGTCGACTTGCGCTGCTCGATGTTGGCCTTCACCTTGCGCTCGAAGCCGGCGTAGGAGTGGATGACGTACCACTTGCCCGGGAGGGACCGCAGTTCCGCGCGGAATGCCTCGTACGGGTCTTCCTCGGTCTCATCCTCGTCGGCCACGTCATCCTCGTCGACATCGTCACCGAGCTCGGGACCGTCGTAAGGCGTGACCTCTTCGGCGGCGTGGGCAGCGCGCTCGGCTTCTTCCTCGGCGAGGTCGTCGGTCAGCACCTCGGCAGCGGCTTCAGCCTCTGCTGCCTCGTCGATCTCGAGTGCATCGTTCACGATCGCATCAGCCTCCGGGTCGCTCACCTCGACGTCGTCGTCATCCGAGTAGTCCGCGTCGTCGTCCTCATCCTCGATGTGGATGGCGACGTGCTCGGCCGCATCGCTCTGGTGCTCTTCGCGCGCGAGCTCGTTGCCCTCCTGGGCCTCGTCCTCCTCAGAGGACTGCTCGGCCGAGGGCGCCCAGTCGGCGTCGTCGAGAAATCGTTCAGACACGTGTTTGGTTCACTTCCATTTGATCGGGCGCGATGCAGCATCCTGCCTCGCACCGTGAGGACGAACAGATCAGGCGGGAACGCCGAAGACCTGCGTCGTCAGCCAGAGGAACACGTAGTCCATTCCCCACACGAGTGCCATCATGATGACGACGAACCCGAGCACGACTGCCGTGTACTTCAGGAGCTCCTGGCGCGTCGGGGTGACGACCTTGCGAAGCTCCGCAAAGACCTGACGGATGAACAGGGCGATCCGCGCGAAGACGTTCAGCTTCTTCTCGCGAGGAGCGCTGCCACTGGCAACGATCTCGCCCTTGGCGTCATCCTGGACCATGTATCCCACCTGGTTGCTTCTGTTGTGCCAGCTTGCGCTGACGCGCAGGGCGGACAGGAATCGAACCTGCAACCTGCGGTTTTGGAGACCGCTGCTCTGCCAATTGAGCTACCGCCCTAAAGGCCGGAAGGCCTTGAGGTGTCTGCAGTCTTCTGCCGCGACGCGAAAGGAGGGATGTGTCCCGATCGCGGGCACGGCGAAAGAATGCAGACTTCTACTGCAGGTCAAGTGTACGGCATGCCCTCACGGCGGGCGAACCGTCCCCGCGCCTTAGGGGGCCTCGAGGCACGGCGTGAACACGGCGATCACCAGAAGCGGAGAGTCGTAGCTGACCGTGGCCACGATGCCGCTCTCGTCCACCCACGCGCCCTCGCGCCCCGCGAGTCCGTCGGCGTCGATCGTCGCCCACACCTCCGGGTCGATCGCCGCCGTCACGGCATCGACGAGTGCGTCCTCGGCGGCGTAGTCCGCCCCCACCGAGACAGAACCGACCGCGGCGAATGTGCGCTGGGTGCCGCGATCCTGCTCGCCGCAGGACTGCTCCTCCGGGCCCGTCGTTTCGAGAGTGCGGAGTGTTCCCTCCTCGACCGCTCCGGCAGCCTCCACCAGGGTGTCGAAGACGGCCGCGGCATCCGTCTCGAGCTCATCGAGATCGGGTCCAGCACATGCCGTCAGCAACACGGATGCCGACACGAGCGCGAGCGCGAGCATGATCGGCCTGCGCGCCCGGAGTATCCCGTGGTCACCACTCACGGGCGAACCACCGCACTGACCTCGAACTCCTCGGGCGTCGGGGCACTCGTTCGCACCCCGAGCCCGACGAGCTGGTCGACGAACCATCCGTCGCTCCAGTCCTGGATGTCGCACGGCGACGAGGAGCCCTCGAAGGCTGACCGGTCGATGCCGTGCTGGTAGACCGCCCGGCAGCTCGCATCGGTCTCGAGCGCCCACTCGTAATCGTCGTGAGTGATTCCGGTGCGCTCGGCGGCCAGCAGGTACGGGAAAAAGTTCTGGTACTGGTACCAGTGCATGGCTTCGTGGACGAACATGGGCCACGCCAGTCGCTGGATGCCGGATTCCCACGCGACGAACAGCCAGTCGGGGTAAGCGGTCTGGTAGCACCCGCCCACCACCAGAGTGTTCGGCCCGTCCTCCTGTCCGGCGTACCCGCAATTCTCGGGACCGGCATCGAAGATCACGTGCACTTCGGTCGCCCCGATCGAGTCGAGGAACGCGCGACCCTGCGGATCGTCTCCGGGGAACTCCTGCCCTCCCGGGTTCGGCACCGCGGGCTGAGGAGCAGCGTCCTTCTCCTGCCATTGCGCGATCCACGCAGCGTCGGCTTCCCATGCCGCAGCTGCTTCGACGTATTCACCTCGGGCGTGCCGGATGTCGGCGGCGAAGGCCGCGTTCTGGGCTAGGACATCGGCGATCGCATCAGCCTGAGATGCAGTGACAGCGGTCGGCCGCCGGTCAGCGGTGAGCCACTGCACGCCGGCGACCGCCAGGATTCCGAGCGCAACGGTGAGGGCTCCGGCAACAACCGGAATCCACAGTCGCGCGGGGTTCACCTCACCATGATCGGGCATGTCACCGCCCGGATGCCTGAGGCAAGGCCTCAATAGTCGGCGATGCCGTACCGATCCGGCTCGGGTCCGCGACGGAAGCGTCGACCCGACATGGACTCGGCACTCACGCGAACATAGTGGTACTTCAATGTCGGTAACCAGGGCCGAAGCGGAAGCTCGTCGGCGGCTTCGACCTCTTCCTCGGTCGCGAGGCGCTGGGCGCGACCGCGAACGATGACGCTCCACGCCATGGTGTCGGTGTAGTGGTCGACTTCGAAGAGCACCTCATCGTTGACGGTAAGTTCGACGAGCTTGCTTCCCTCGGCGGTGCGGAACACGATGGTGTCCCGATCGACGACGTAGTTGACGGGGAAGATGTCGAGGACATCTCCGACCCGGGTGACCAGGCGACCGAGCTCTTCACCGGTAAGAAGCTGCCAGCACTCGGCGTCGCTGAGAGTGGCGACGACATCGTCCATCATCTCTTCCATGTCCTCATTGTGAGTGCGCGTCGTGGACCGCACTAGGGACCCTTGGCCCTGGCGCGGTCCACGACCGCTGTGAGGAAAAGCGCCTATCAGGCGACGCGGATGAGTTTCTTGTTGACGAACTCGTCGGCAGCGAGCAGCCCCATCTCGCGCGAGGTGCCGGAGCGCTTGACGCCACCGAAGGGAAGCTCAGGACTGTCAGCGAGCACGATGTTGACGTACACCATGCCAGCCTCGATGGCGTCGGCCACCCGCTCGGCCTGTGCGGGATCGGTCGTGAACACGTACGAGCCGAGCCCGTAGCTGGTCGCGTTCGCCACGGCGATGGCCTCGTCTTCGTCGGCGACGCGATAGACCACGCCCGCCGGCCCAAACAGCTCCTCGCGGTAGATGTCGTTGTCGGCTGTGACTCCAGTGAGCACCGTCGCGGGATAGAACGCCCCGTCTCGGGCACCGCCGAGCTCGACAGTGGCGCCCTGCGCGACGGCGCGGTTCACCTGCTCTTCGAGCCGCTCGGCTGCCGCCAGCGACGAGAGTGGACCGATCACCGTGTCGTCGGCGAAGGGGTCCCCGAGGGGGGCTGCAGCCATGGCCGCCACGAACTTCTCCACGAACGCGTCGTAGAGCTCATCGATGATGATGAAGCGCTTGGGGGCGTTGCAGGACTGGCCGTTGTTGTCGAGCCTGGCCTCGACCGCCATGTCCACCGTCGCATCGAGGTCGTCGGTGGAGAGCACGATGAACGGGTCGGAGCCACCGAGCTCGAGTGCGACCTTCTTGAGGTTGCGACCGGCCACCTCGGCGACAGCGGCGCCCGCGCGCTCCGAACCGGTCACTGAGACGCCCTGGACGCGAGGATCAGCGATCACTGTCGCAGCCTGCTCATTGGTCAGACGCACATCGACGTAGGCGCCCTCCGGGAACCCGGCATCCCGGTAGATCGCCGCGATCGCCGCCGCCGACTCGGGGCACTGGGGAGCATGCTTGAGCAGGATGGTGTTGCCGATGACCAGGTTCGGAGCGGCGAAACGTGCGACCTGGTAGTACGGGAAGTTCCACGGCATGATGCCCAACAGCACCCCCAGGGGCGAGCGACGGATGACGGCGGTTCCCTCGGCGAGGATGTCGAGAGGCGTGTCACCGGTGATCTTCTCGTAGTTGTCGGCGTAGTACTCGGTGATGTCGGCAGCGAAGTCGACCTCGCCGAGAGCTGCCGACAGCGGCTTGCCCATCTCGCGGACGATGATCTCGGCAAGCTCATCTCGCCTCTCGCGGTGCAGCTGCGCCGCGCGCCGCACGAGCTCGGCGCGCTCGGCAGGAGCGGAGGTGCGGCCCCAGGTGCGGTAGGCATCGTCGGCTGCCGCAATCGCAGCTGTGGCCTCGGCATCCGTCATGGTGGGGTAGGTGGCAAGCGTCTCCCCGGTGGCGGGATTAACGACGGCGTAGATACTCATGGGTCCTCCTCGGTCGGCAGCGAACGGTGGTCGGTTGGTCACGACGATGACAGGACGTGTGCCAACACGTCCAGTGCATCATCGAGCAGGTCATCGCCGATGACCAGGGGCGGCAGGAAGCGGATCACGTTCCCATACGTGCCGCAGGTGAGCATCAACACGCCCTGGTCGAGGGCGGCACGAACGACGCGGGACGTGAGAGCGGCATCCGGCTCACCCGTGGCGGGGTCGACGAACTCGACAGCGATCATCGCGCCCCTCCCTCGGATGTCGCCCAGACGCGGGTCGGATGCCTGAATGTCGCGCAAGCGCCGTTCGAGAACGTCGCCGATGTGCCGCGCCCGCGCCGACAGGTCCTCGGTCTCGTACACCTCGATGGCCGCGAGGGCCGCGGCGCACGCGACAGGGTTGCCACCGTAGGTGCCACCGAGTCCTCCGGTGTGCGAGGCATCCATGATCTCGGCTCGTCCCGTGACGGCGGCAAGCGGCAGCCCGCCGGCGATCCCCTTGGCCGTGGTGATCAGGTCGGGGACGATACCGAACAGGTCGCTGGCGAACATCGCACCGGTACGGGCGAAGCCGGTCTGGATCTCGTCGGCGATCAGGACGACCCCGTTGGCGTTCGCCCACTCCTGCAGGGCGGGTAGGAAGCCGTCGGCCGGGACGATGAATCCGCCCTCGCCCTGGATCGGCTCGATGATGATCGCCGCGACATCCGTGACTCCGACGTGCTTCTCGATGACGCCGATCGCACGCTTTGCTGCGGCGGCACCGTCGAGCCCGTCTCGGTAGGGGTAAGACATCGGCGCCCGGTAGATCTCTGGAGCGAAGGGGCCGAATCCGGCCTTGTAGGGCATGTGCTTGGCGGTGAGGGCCATCGTGAGGTTCGTGCGGCCGTGGTAGCCGTGATCAAAAGCGACGACAGCCTGCCGGCCGGTGTGTTTGCGTGCGATCTTCACCGCGTTCTCGACGGCCTCGGCACCCGAGTTGAACAGTGCAGTCTTCTTCTCGTGATCGCCCGGGGTGATGCGGTTCAGCGCCTCTGCCACCGCCACGTATGGCTCGTAGGGCGCCACCATGAAACACGTGTGGGTGAATTGGCCGACCTGCTGCTGCACTGCCGCGACCACGGCGGGGTGTGCATTGCCGATAGAGGTGACGGCGATGCCAGAACCGAGGTCCACGATCGAGTTGCCGTCGGCGTCCAGCAGGATGCCCCCGCCTGCAGCCACGATCGACAGCGGCGCCGTGTGCCCCACACCGGCCGACACTGCTGCAGCCTTGCGGGCCATCAGCTCCTGCGATCGCGGGCCCGGAATGGACGTGACCAGGCGTCGCTCCTGCGGGAGCGTGGGGCCGCCGAGCGGGACCGTGGGGCTATCGAGTTGGCTCATGTCGTGAGGATAGCTGGACGATCGATCGCGCGCGACCCGTCCGGCTCGAACGTCGGAATCCGTCGTCCTCAATCACTTACGCGACGGCTCCCGTCGTGGGAGAATCATCGCGTGATCAATGGTGGCGTGTCGTGGTGGTGGCGAGACATCGGCGGTACCCCGGCCCCTCGCGCGCCGCTCCCGGGTGACCTCACGCTGGACGTCTGCATCGTCGGCGCCGGGTACACCGGAATGTGGACGGCTTACTACCTCAAGCTGGCACAACCCGACCTGCGCGTCGGCGTCATCGAGCAGAGTTTCGCGGGCTTCGGAGCGTCAGGCCGTAACGGTGGCTGGCTGACCAACTCGGTTACGGGAGACCGCTCGCAGTACGTCGCCCGCCACGGGCGGGATGCCGCGATCGCGCAGCAACGAGCACTGAACGACACCGTGAGGGAGGTCATCGAGGTCACCCGCCGCGAAGGCATCGACGCCGACATCGTGGCGGGCGGCGAGCTCGAGATCGCCCGCACCCCCGCGCAACTCGCCCGCCTCCGCAAGACTGCCGCCGAAGAACTGTCGTGGCCCCACACTGACGTGCACGAACTGGATGCCGAGGGTGCTCGCTCGCGCATCGACGTCGCGGGCGTGCTCGGTGGTCTCTGGCATCCGCACTGCGCACGCATCCACCCGGCGAAGCTCGCCGCGGGCCTTGCCGAAACGGTGGAACGGGCGGGTGTGAGGATCTTCGAGCAGACGACAGCTCGAACGATCGAGCCCGGACGCGTCGAGACTGATCTCGGCACGGTTCGCGCCGACGCCGTCATCCGCGCGACCGAAGGGTTCACCGCGGGCCTGCGTCACGAGCACCGCACGTGGCTGCCGATGAACTCGTCGATGATCGTCACCGAGCCGCTCCCGAGCGGCGTGTGGGACGCGATCGGCTGGTCGGGGCGAGAGGCCCTTGGCGACTTCGCGCATGTGTACATGTACGCACAGCGCACAGCTGATGACCGCATCGCATTCGGCGGCCGTGGGGTGCCCTACCGCTACGGATCCCGCGTCGATACTGACGGGCGCACTCAGGAACGCACGATCCGTTCGCTCACCGAGTTGTTGCACGACTTCTTCCCGGCCACGCGTGGTGTGCCGGTCGCTCATGCCTGGGCCGGTGTGCTCGGCGTACCGCGGGACTGGTCGGCGACCGTCGGCTTCGACCGCGCGACCGGGCTCGGATGGGCAGGGGGCTACGTCGGGACCGGAGTCACAGCGACAAACCTCGCCGGGCGCACGCTCGCCGACCTGCTGTTGCGCCGTCGCACCGACCTCACGCGCCTGCCGTGGGTGGATCATCGAGCCAGGCGGTGGGAGATCGAGCCGCTGCGATGGACCGCCGTCAACGCGATCTACACCGCCTACCGCGGGGCCGACCGGCTAGAGGCCCGCGGTGGATCACGCACATCTGCCCTCGCGCGGGTCGCTGACCTCATCGCCGGGCGATGAGGTCAGCCCGGCTCACTCGGGTGCGTGGGCCTCGAGGAACTCGTAGATGTCTGTCGTGTCCACACCGGGGAACGCCCCCGTAGGGAGGGTGGCAAGGAGCGTGCGCGGGGTACGCACGTTCGGCCAGGAGTGACCACGCCAGGATGACTCCAGCTCTGCCGGCGCGCGGCGACAGCACACCTCCACCGAATGGCGGGAGAGGCCACGATTGGTCGTCTCACGGCCGATGAACCACTTCGTGTCGTCGAAGCGCACGCCCACGCTGACCGAATGGAGCCCCTCGGACGAGGGCTCGACGCGCGCGGTGCACCAGTAGGTCCCGTTACCGGTGTCGGTGTACTGGAAGTACGGGTTGAACCGGTCGGGGATGTCGAACACGACGCGGCTCGTCCATTTGCGGCAGCACATCTGCCCCTCGATGGAACCGAACCGGTCGGTCGGGAAGTTCACGTCGTCGTTCTCGTAGGCCTTGGTGATCGTGCCCGACTCATGGACCTTCAGAAAGTGCACCGGAAGATCGAGGTGAACCGTCGCGAGGTTCGTGAATCGGTGAGCTGCCGTCTCGTACGAGACCGAGTACGCGTCACGCAGGTCTTCGATGGACAGCGCGCGGCGAGCCTTGGCTTCCTGCAGAAACGGCACGGCGTCGGCCTCCGGCATGAGGAGCGCCCCCGTCAGATAGTTGATCTCGACGCGCTGTCGCAGGAAGTCACCGTAGCTGGCGGGCTCAGCATGGCTCAGGATGCGGCTAGCCAGTGACTGCAGCACCGCAGTGCGGGCATCGCGCTTGCTGGCGATCGTGCTCGAGAGGTACAGCCTGCCGTGCTTGAGGTCCAGGACGCTGCGCGTGGTCAGCGGGACATCCGAGACGTAATGGATCGTGAAGCCGAGGTGGGCCGCGATATCGGATGCCGTGCGCTGCGTGAGCGGGCCACCGGTGTGTCCGACGGCGGCCAACAGGTCGCGGGCGTGAGCCTCGAGGTCGGCGAAATAGTTCTGCTGACTGGTCATAAGGCGGCGTAGGGACAGGTTCGCGCGGCGCGCCACTTCCGGAGTGGCTGCCCGTTCGTCTCGCAGCCGCTCGATCTCGCCCTGCAACGCAAGCATCGCCGCGAGCACCTCATCGGGGAGTGAGCGACCGATGCGAAACGGGGAGATTCCGAGTGCCTGGAAGGTCGGCCCCCGCATCGCCCGCTCGAGGGAGACCTCCATCGTCGCGCGCTCGTCCAGCGGCTCTGACTCCAGCAGGGCGTCCAGATCCGTTCCGAGCGCGCGCGCGATGGTGCGTAGCAGCGTGAGCTTGGGCTCTCGCTTTCCGTTCTCGATCATCGACAACTGGCTCGGAGCACGGTCGACCGCCGCCGCCAGGTCGTCGAGGGTCATCCGCCGCTCGGTGCGCAACTGGCGGATGCGCCTGCCGATGGTGAGTGTGTCGATGACATCGTCGTCATCCGTTGTCATCGCCGGGAGCGACTCTTCCGGCGCTGTGAGGCTCGTCATAGCGCCGATTCTGTCACAGAAGCGGAATTTCGTGTGATCTTCACAACCGATCTGGTCAGGTTGGCGCCAAAACTTCACGGAGAGTAGGTGCACGACGACCAACCAGGCGTCGATCCACCGGATGAGAAGCCGGCGGATGAGAGACCAGACAGGACGGATGCGCCATGACTGCAACCACCACCCCGATGCCCGCCCGGACGGCCCCCGTGCCGACCTCGAGCGCCGCGGCGGTGCTCGAGGTCGTCGGCCCGATCCGCGATCGCTACGACGAGATCCTCACACCCGACGCGCTCGCGTTCCTCACTGAGCTGCATTCTCGATTCTCGGCCCGCCGTCACGATCGCCTCGCCGACCGGATGCGGCGCCGGTTCGAGATCGGCAACGGCCACGACCCGCAGTTCCGCGACGACACCGCGCACATCCGCCACGACGACGAGTGGCGGGTGGCCGGCGCCGGCCCCGGCCTCGAGGACCGGCGCGTGGAGATCACCGGCCCCACCGACCCGAAGATGACGATCAACGCTTTGAACTCGGGAGCGAAGGTGTGGCTCGCCGACCAGGAAGACGCGACCAGCCCCACCTGGAAGAACGTGATCGAGGGGCAGC
The DNA here is from genome assembly GCF_002313585.1 of Microbacterium sp. UBA1097. Classification (NCBI taxonomy): domain Bacteria; kingdom Bacillati; phylum Actinomycetota; class Actinomycetes; order Micrococcales; family Microbacteriaceae; genus Microbacterium; species Microbacterium sp. UBA1097. The sequence continues at coordinate 55,851 of NZ_DCBW01000012.1, forward strand.
TGAGCCTGTACGACGCCATTCGCGGCCAGCTGCAGTTCACGAGCCCTGAAGGTAAGAGCTACGAGGTCACCGCCGAACAGACCCCGACGATCGTGATGCGCCCGCGGGGGTGGCACCTCGTCGAGAAGCACCTGCGCTACACCGACCGCACCGGACGCACGATGGATGCCTCGGGCTCGCTCGTGGACTTCGGGCTCTACTTCTTCCACAACGCGAAGCAGCTGATCGAGAACGGAGTGGGTCCCTACTTCTACATCGCCAAGCTCGAGTCCGCGGAGGAAGCCAAGCTCTGGGACGACGTGTTCACCTTCAGTGAGCGCTACCTCGGCATCGAGCACGGCACGATCCGCGCCACGGTGCTGATCGAGACCCTGCCCGCCGCCTTCGAGATGGAGGAGATCCTCTTCGAGATGCGGGACCACGTCGCGGGCCTGAATGCCGGCCGCTGGGACTACATCTTCTCGATCATCAAGAACTACCGCGGCCGCGGGGCGCGGTTCGTGCTGCCCGACCGCAGCGAAGTGACAATGACGGTGCCGTTCATGCGGGCCTACACCGAACTGCTCGTGAAGACCTGCCACAAGCGGGGTGCCTTCGCGATCGGCGGCATGAGTGCCTTCATCCCCAACCGCCGCGATCCCGAGGTGACCGAGCGTGCCTTTGAGAAGGTGGCAGCCGACAAGAAGCGGGAGGCCGGCGACGGGTTCGATGGCACGTGGGTGGCCCATCCCGACCTGATCCCGGTGGCGCGCGCGGAGTTCGACGCGGTCCTCGGCGACCGACCCAACCAGCTCGACCGGCAGCGACCCGACGTGTCGGTGCGCGCCGCAGATCTCATCGATGTGCACATCGGTCGCCCCATCACGGCATCCGGCGTCTACGGCAACGTGTCTGTCGGCATCCGGTACATCGAAGCGTGGCTCCGAGGCCTCGGAGCCGTGGCGATCGACAACCTCATGGAGGACGCCGCGACCGCCGAGATTAGCCGCTCCCAGATCTGGCAGTGGATCCACCAGGACCGGACCACTGAGGACGGCACGCCCATCACCCGTGAGTACGTCGAGGGGCTGATCTCCCAGGTGCTGGGCGAGGTGTCGCGCTTCGAGGGCGACCGGTTCGACGACGCTGCAGCGATCTTCCGCGAAGTCGCGCTCGGAACCGAGTTCCCCGCCTTCCTCACCCTCCCCGCCTACTCGCGCTACCTGGTCGAGACCGACTGATCGCGCCCGAGACCCACGACGAAGGACATGACATGACCACCTACCAGGACGACATCGCCGCCATCCGGGACCTCAAGCAGCAGCACGGTCCCGCCTGGGACGCCATCAACCCCGAGTCCGTCGCACGGATGCGGGCGCAGAACCGGTTCCGCACCGGGCTCGAGATCGCGCAGTACACCGCCGACATCATGCGCCGCGACATGGCCGAGTACGACGCCGACTCCTCGCTGTACACGCAGTCACTCGGGGTCTGGCACGGCTTCATCGGCCAGCAGAAGCTGATCTCGATCAAAAAGCACCTGAAGAGTACGAACAAGCGCTACCTCTACCTCTCGGGGTGGATGGTCGCGGCGCTCCGCTCGGAGTTCGGGCCGCTGCCTGACCAGTCCATGCATGAGAAGACCGCGGTACCGGCGCTCATCGAGGAGCTCTACACGTTCCTGCGCCAGGCCGATGCTCGCGAGCTGGACCTGCTGTTCACGAAGCTGGATGCCGCACGGGCAGCGGGCGACGAGACCGCGGCCGAGTTCATTCAGTCCCAGATCGACAACCACGAGACCCACGTGGTGCCGATCATCGCCGACATCGATGCGGGCTTCGGTAACCCCGAGGCCACCTACCTGCTGGCCAAGAAGATGATCGAGGCAGGCGCCTGCGCCATCCAGATCGAAAACCAGGTCTCGGACGAGAAGCAGTGCGGTCACCAGGACGGCAAAGTCACCGTTCCCCACGAGGACTTCATTGCGAAGCTCACCGCGGTGCGCTATGCGTTCCTCGAACTCGGGATCGACAACGGCATCATCGTTGCCCGCACTGACTCGCTCGGCGCGGGTCTCACGCAGAAGCTCGCTGTCACTCACGAACCCGGGGACCTCGGCGACAAGTACAACTCGTTTCTGGACGTCGAGGAGATCTCGGATGCCGACCTCGGCAACGGCGATGTCGTCATCAAGCGCGACGGCAAGCTGCTGCGTCCCAAGCGGCTGGCGAGCAACCTGTACCAGTTCCGTCCCGGGACCGGCGAAGAACGGTGCGTGCTCGACTGCATCACGTCGCTGCGAAATGGCGCTGATCTGCTATGGATCGAGACCGAGAAGCCGCACGTGGAGCAGATCGCCGGGATGGTGGATGCAATCCGCGAGGAGATCCCGAACGCGAAGCTCGTGTACAACAACAGCCCCTCGTTCAACTGGACACTGAACTTCCGTCAGCAGGCCTACGACGCCCTCGCCGCGGAGGGGAAGGATGTCTCGGCATACGATCGCGCCGATCTCATGAGCGTCGAGTACGACGACACGGAGCTCGCGCGGCTGGCCGACGAGAAGATCCGCACCTTCCAGCGCGACGGCTCGGCCCGGGCAGGGATCTTCCACCACCTCATCACGCTGCCGACCTACCATACGGCGGCACTGTCGACCGATGACCTCTCAAAGGGGTACTTCGGCGACGAGGGGATGCTCGCCTACGTGCGGGGTGTGCAGCGCCGCGAGATCCGCGAGGGCATCGCTACCGTCAAGCACCAGAACATGGCAGGAAGCGACATCGGCGACAACCACAAGGAGTACTTCGCCGGTGACGCTGCCCTCAAGGCCGGAGGTCAGCACAACACGATGAACCAGTTCAGCTGATCATCGACCAGACACGGATGCCCCGGACGACATCGTCCGGGGCATCCGTCGTGCCCTGGCCCGTCGTCCCGCAGCGCAGGACGGGTCAGGCGATTTCGCCCGCGGCCACGACCTCCGCCAGGCCCGCAACGCGTGAAAGGTGATAGACCCCGTAGGCGTCTGCTTCACGGATGCGGCGCGCGTCGGTATCCGTCTGGGTGTCGTGCGCGAGCGTTGCCGCGAGCATCCGGGCGTGCATGAGCCCACCGGCGAGGAATCCGAGGAGCATGAGGTACGGGACGCTGACGGCATATGCGTCGCGGGTCGTCCCGAACGCGATCAGCCGGGCTGTAGCCTCTTCGGCCGCCGCGCGGGCACTTTCGAGCCGGCTCGCGGTGCGCGCCGCTACCGGGTGGTCGAACGCCTCAAGCGCGGCGATAGCCTCGGCGACCTCCTGGAGCACTCGCGCGACAGTCGTGCCGCCGTCTCGAATGACCTTGCGGCCGATGAGGTCGTTGGACTGGATGGCCGTCGTGCCCTCATAGATCGGCATGATGCGGGCGTCGCGGTAGTGCTGCGGGGCCCCGGATTCCTCGATGAAGCCCATGCCACCGTGCACCTGGATCGCATCGGACGTGATCCGCAGTGCCTCTTCGGTGGTCCATCCCTTGAAGATCGGGACGAACAGTTCGGCAAGACGGATGCCGTCAGCATCCGTGGCCCGGTCGAACAGGTCGCCGACGTACACACCGAGGGCGCGCATCGCGGCGATTTCGCTCGCCATCGACAGCAGCAGGCGCCGCACATCGGGGTGCTCCGCGATCGGGGTTCCGTCGGGTCGGTCCAGCACCGCACCCTGCATGCGCTCTTCGGCATACGCTCGCGCGCGCTGGTAGGCGCGGTCGCTGATGCCGGTGGCTTGCAGGCCCATGCCGACCCGCGCCGAGTTCATCATGACGAACATGCCGGCAAGGCCCCCGTGGAGCTCGCCCACGAGGAAACCGGTCGCTCCCTCGTACTCAAGCACGCAGGTCGGGCTCCCGTGGATGCCGAGCTTGTGCTCGACCGAGACGGTCGTGATCGCGTTGCGTTCCCCGGGGTTGCCTGACGCGTCGGGCAGGAACTTCGGGGCGACGAACAGCGAGATCCCCTTCGATCCCTCAGGGGCATCTGGTGTGCGGGCGAGGACGAGGTGGACGATGTTCTCGGCGACATCGTGGTCGCCCCACGTGATGAAGATCTTCTGACCCTTGATCGACCACGTGCCGTCGCCGTTCGGGGTCGCCATGGTGCGGATCGCGCCGAGGTCGGTGCCCGCCTGCGGCTCGGTGAGGTTCATCGTGCCGGTCCACTCGCCGCTGACGAGCCGCGTGAGGTATTGCTCGCGCAGATCGTCGGAGGCATAAGCGTCCAGGGCGTGGATCGCACCGGTGTTGAGGGCACTGCAGAGTGCGAACGAGGTATTGGCGGCGTTCCACATCTCACCGAGGCCCGCCTGCACGAGCGCGGGAAGCCCGTCCCCGCCCGCTGATTCGGGAGCCTCAGCGGTGACCCAGCCTGCGTCGACGATGGCACGATAGGCCTCCGGAAACCCCGTGGGCGTCTTAGCCTGACCGTCGACCACCGTCACTCCCTCGCGGTCGCCGGAGGCGTTCAGCGGTGCGAGGACCTCTGCGGCGAGCTCCCCTGCCGCAGAAAGTGCGTCAACGGCATCTTCTGCGGAGAGCGCACCGTCTGTGGCCCGGGCCACGACGTCGGTGCCGAACGCCTCGGCGAACAGGAACGCGTAGTCATCGACGGGAGGAACGTAGGCGGAGGTGTCAGCCATGACGAACTCGCTTTCAAGAGGTGGGACTGCGACTCATCATAGATGACACTGCGTCTCACGGCGCGTGCAGCATCCGTCTCCCCCTCTCCGCCGAACCCACACCTTCTGCGCTGAACCCACACCTTTCAGCCCGCGAATCGTGTGGGCTCGCGCCGGACTCTGTGGGTTCAGCGACGGTGGCTGGGGGCTAGAGGATGCCGCGCTCCAGGGCTACCGTCACCGCGTGGGTGCGATCGGCGACCTCAAGCTTGTCGAAGACCTTCAGCAGGTGGGTTTTCACCGTCGACTCACCGATGCCGAGGTCGAGGCCGATGAGCTTGTTGCTGCGGCCCCGGGCTACCAGACGCAGCACCTCGATCTCGCGCGGAGTCAGGGTCACGGATGCCGCGGGCTCACGCATCCGTAACACCAGTCGGGCCGCAACCGCCGGGGAGAGCGCCGTCTGCCCGGCTGCGACAGACCGGATGCCGGCGATGATCTCGTCCTGCGGGGCGGCCTTGAGGAGATAGCCCGCCGCCCCAGCTTCGATCGCCGCGAGAATCTGGTCGTCGCTCTCGTAGGTCGTGAGAATCAGCACGCGCGGGGCATCGTCGCCCATGGCGACAATGCTCGCTGTGGCAGCGACGCCGTCGAGCACTGGCATCCGCAGGTCCATGAGCACGACATCCGGCTTCTCGCGCGCCACGAGCTCGACTGCCTGCGCGCCGTCGGTCGCTTGCCCGACGACGTCGAAGCCTTCCTCGTCCGCGAAAAGACCGGCAAGCCCGGCACGGACGACGGGATGGTCATCGGCGATCAGCAGCCGGATCATGCGGCAACTCCTGCACGCGGCAGCAGAATCGTGAGGACCGAGCCGCGGCCGGGGACCGAGTCGACCTCAACGGATCCTCCGGCGAGTGTTGCACGGTCGCTGATGCCGTCGAGTCCGAATCCGGTGCGGGCAGCTGAGGGGTCGAATCCGACTCCGTCGTCGCGGACGGTCATCCCAATCCCCTCGCCGTGGGGCGCGACGGTCACGACCACTAATGTCGCCCGCGCGTGCTTGCGCACGTTAGCGAGTGCCTCCTGCAGGCAGCGCAGCAGCACGACCTGCTGTTCGCGATCGAGATCCACACCGGCCGCGACCTCGACGTCGATCGCGAGACCGACCTCCGCACGGAAGCGCGCGGCGAGACGTTCGATCGCTGCCGCGAGAGCATCATCGGCGGGGACCGCTGCCATCCGCGCCACGAGCGCGCGAGACTCGGCGAGCGCCTCGCGCGCGGTCTGCTCGATCGTCGCGATCGCCTCGGCAGCGGCATCGGTTCGCCCGTCCCGCGCCTGCCTGCCCGCCCGCTCGCTCAACAGGACGAGACCCGCGAGAGTTTGGGCCAGAGTGTCGTGGATGTCGCGAGCGATGCGCTCCCGCTCCTCTGCCGCGCCCCGATCGCGGCTAAGCGCCTCGACCTGCGACTGCGCTTCGGTCAGCTCGGTCACCAGACGCGCCCGCTCCTCGCCATACTCGGCGATGCTCGAGATCCACAGACCTAGGGCGGTTGCAAACACGACGGCAAGGCCCGCCGAGAGGATGCCTTCCCAGAGCGACTCGATCGTGAAGCCGCCGTGAGCCACGAATCCGATGAAGACACCGAAACCAATCGCGACGGATCCGAGCACGCCTCCTCGTCGGGTGTCGACCGAGACCCAGACGAGCGGATAGGCCAAGGTCTGCAGCATCGCGATGAACGGGGCAGCGGCGACGCCCACTCCGATCGAGATGGCCAACAGGATGACGAACACAACAGCAAGCGGCGTGCTGCCACCCCGGCGTAGCCGCCGCCCGAATCCGAAGTACGCGACGATCAGAAGCGCCGCGGAGGCCGCCACCAGCGCCCGGCCCAGGACATCGAGGTCCGACAGGATCAGGACGGGGGCGACGATGGCTGCCGCCACGATCGGGACCACAGCATCCCACCATCGCGATTCGCTCATCATCGCCCCCTCTCCTGCGTCACGCGTGACCGCCCCAGGCTACGCGTCGCGTCGGATCCACCGGAAGGTGAGCCGGCTGATGACGAGGCCCACGACGAGCCAGATGAGCAGAGCGATCGCAACGCCGCCGAGCTCCCAGGCGCCACTCTGCTCGAGAGTCGCGTATTCCGGCGGCAGGAAGACCGCACGCATGCCCTTCGCCATCCACGCCAGGGGGAAGAGGTTCGCAACGTTCTGCAGCCACTCCGGTAGCAGCCAGAAGAACAGGTAGACGCCCGAGATGAACTGCAGCACGAGCGCCACCGGGATCACGACCGCCGACGCACTGCGGGCGCTGCGAGGGATGGCCGAGATGGCGATTCCGAGGAACGCGGATGTCGCCAAGCCCAGGACGAACACCCACGCGAAGGTGAGCCACGACTCGGCATCGGAGGGAAGCGGCACGCCCAGCACGAGCCCCGCGAACGCGAGCAGCACCGCTGCCTGCACGGTGCCGGTGACCAGTACCTGACCGATCTTGCCGATGAAATAGCTCACGGGCGACAGCGGTGTGCCACCGAGCCGCTTGAGGGTGCCGTCATGCCGCTCGAGCGCGATGTCGATCGCCAGGTTCTGCAAGCCCGACAGCAGGACCCCCGCGGCGAGCATGCCGGGGAGGTACATCTGAGCCGCCGAGAGGGCCGGCAGCCCTTGCCCGTAACTCTGCTCGCCGTCACCGCCGAAGACGGTGCTGAACAGGGCGAGCATGAGGATCGGGAAGAGGAATGTGAAGAAGATCGTCTCGGGCGAGCGCGTATAGCCGCGGATCTCGAACCCGGTACGACGGATGCCGTGGCGCAGCGCGTGCGTCGGGCTGAGGCGGGATGGGGGAAAGGCGATAGCGGTCATGACAGGGTCTCCGGAATCGAGGAGGACGGCGCGGCAACTGTCTCGCCCGGCACGGCTGCGCCCTCCGGGTCGACCATGCCGAGGTAGATGTCTTCGAGGGTGGGGCGGCGGATCTCAAGCTCCTCGGGTTCGCCGCCCAGGCGCTCGGCGAGCGAACGGGCGAAGGCCCAGGGCTCTGGGGTGCGCTCGGTGTGCAGCGTCCCACCTTCGCGCCAGGTGACGCGCGGCATCCGGGCGTCTTCACCCCCGAACGTGGCGATGGGTCCGATCGCCTGGAGCACGCCCCGATCGATTACTGCAACCCGATCGGCCAGCTGCGCAGCCTCATCGAGGTAGTGGGTGGTGAGCAGGATCGTTGTGCCTTCGCCCTGAAGCCTGCTGATGAGACTCCAGAACTCCCGACGCGCCTGCGGGTCGAACCCGGTGGTCGGCTCATCGAGGAAGAGGAGTTCGGGGTTCCCGATGATGCCGAGGGCGACATCGACGCGGCGTTGCTGGCCGCCGGAGAGTTTGGCGATGCGCGTGTTCGCCTTCTCCTCCAGCCCTACAGCCGCGATCACCTCCTCCACGTCCCGCGGCCGCGGGTAGTAGCCGGCGAACTGGCGCAGCTGCTCGCGCACCGTGAAGGCGCCGGCCTGGCCGGTGGTCTGCAGCACGATGCCCAGACGTGCCTTCCACGCCAGACCCCCATGTCCGGGGTCATCTCCGAGCACCGACACCTCGCCACTTGTGCGGCGGCGATACCCTTCGAGGATTTCGACGGTGGTGGACTTGCCGGCGCCGTTGGGGCCCAGCAGGGCAAAGGTCTCACCGCGAACGATGTCGAACGACACGTCGTCGACGGCAGCTCGCGATCCGTAGGTCTTCCGCAGGTTCCGCACCCGCACCGCATCGTTTTCCATGCTTCCAGCGTGCCGCGGCGAGACCGGAGGCGACAGCGGCCGTTGGGTTGGTGCGGCATCCCCCATTCGGTGGATGCCGCACCTCAGCCCCGGCGCGCGAGATTCAGCGAACCTCGGTCAGCGCATCCTCGTGGATGACGGCGAGAATGCGGGAGATGGGATCGTGATCCGCACCCAGAACACTGCCGATGGCCGCACTCTGGTGTGCGAAGCGCAGATCAGCAAGCACTGTCCCTACAGCCTGCGCGATCCGCTCCGGCGAAGGGGTTCCCGTTCGCAGGTCCACTCCCATGCCGGCCCACGCGACGCGCGCCGCAACCTCGGGCTTATCTTCGGTCGCCCCCGCGACGACGAGCGGGACGCCGTGACGGGCGGCCAATTGAACGCCTCCGAAGCCTCCGTTGGTGACCATGACAGAAGTCCGCGACAACAGCGCACCGTAGGGAAGGTAGCGTGCGACCCTCACGTTGGCGGGCAGTCGCCCCTCTGGGAAGAGATCGGTGAGGCTCTCGACGTCCCGACCTCCGGTCGAGGCGACGACGGTGACGGGTTCGTCCGCGAGCGCACGAATAGTCGGGGCCACAAGGCGCTCGAAGTCGAGGTTGTCGATCGTTCCCTGGGTGACGTGCACGATCGGACGCTCACCCACCTGATCCCACCAGTCCGGCAGCTCGGTGCCGCTGCTGGACGCTGGAAGCGGTCCGAGAAACTCGATGCGATCGGTGAGTTCGCGGCGCGGATACTCCAGACCGGGAAGGGTCAGTTGGAAGACCCCATCGTATGAGAGCGCCGCGTCGAAGATCCAGGCACCCTGTGTCACTCCGCACTCTGCCAGCGCCTGGTTCAGCGCGCGGTACTGCGCTGGCACCACGCTCATGAATATCCCGATGAGGTCGTGACGGAGTGCTGCGATACCGCGCTTGTCGGCCCGTCTGGGCAGGAAAGCGTCGAGGTCCGCGTCGTCGAAGTCGACGGCGGCCGGAAGCGGCAAGAACCGAGCTCCAGCCGCCTCCACGCGGCCGCGGTACTTCTGGCCGGCGAGGACGCAGATGTCGTGGCCGCGAGAAGCGAGACCCTCAGCAACCCCGAGGATCGAGAGAATGTGGCCATGGATGGGCGGCGAGGCCAGCAGGAGCTTCATTTGGCATCCTCCGCCCGGAGCACGGGGTGGTTACCGCGAATGAGATCGGTCACGATCGAACCGGCGCGCCCGCCCGAGATCGTTCCCCTCATGATCACCGCATACTGCCTGACGCCGCGGGAGACGAAGATCGTGCAAGCGATGACGCGCGGGGAAGCTACGCAGGCGATCGCTCAGTCATTGCACCTGTCTCCGTACACCGTGCAGGACCACTTTCAGGCGATCTTCGCGAAACTCGGCGTCTCGTCGCGCCGCGAAGTGGCGTCGCGCCTGTTCACGCTGTTGTACGCGGACGCGCAGCTCGACTGACCGCCGCGCCTCTGTGCTGACGGTCAGGTCGACGCCGACTACGCTTTTGACCGTGACCGAACGTGCTCCCCTGTCTCGCAAACTGTCCGCCATCGCCGAGTCCGCGACCCTCAAGGTCGATGCGAAGGCGAAGGCGCTGCAGGCTGCAGGGCGGCCGGTGATCAGCTACGCCGCGGGAGAGCCGGATTTCGCGACGCCGCAGTTCGTCGTGGATGCCGCAGCCAAAGCGCTGAAGGACGCCAAGAACTTCCGCTATACGCCGGCTGCCGGCCTCCCGGACCTGCGTGAGGCGATCGCAGAGAAGACCCGCCGCGACTCGGGGCTGGAGGTCGCGGCATCCGAGGTGATCGTGACCAACGGCGGCAAGCAGGCCGTCTACCAGGCCTTCCAGGCTGTCGTGAACCCGGGCGATGAGGTGCTCCTCCCGGCGCCGTACTGGACCACGTACCCCGAAGCGATCCAGCTCGCTGACGGCATCCCGGTCGAGGTGTTCGCCGGGGCCGACCAGGACTACAAGGTAACTGTCGAGCAGCTCGAAGCGGCACGTACCGACCGCACGACAACGCTCGTGTTCGTCTCGCCGTCCAACCCCACCGGTGCCGTGTACACCGAGGAGGAGACCCGCGCGATCGGCGAATGGGCCCTTGAGCACGGCATTTGGGTCATCACCGATGAGATCTATCAGCACCTCGTCTATGACGGGGCCACGGCGGTCTCGATCGTGCGGGCAGTGCCGGAGCTTGCGGGGCAGACGATCCTCGTGAACGGCGTCGCGAAGACGTATGCCATGACGGGATGGCGTGTGGGGTGGATGACGGGGCCCGCCGACGCGATGAAGCTGGCGGCGAACCTGCAGTCGCACCTGACGAGCAACGTCAACAACATCGCGCAGCGGGCGGCGGTCGCAGCTCTCACCGGGCCCCAGGATGAAGCCGAGCGGATGCGGCAAGCCTTCGACCGTCGTCGTCGTGTGATCGTCGAGGAGCTGGCCAAGATCCCCGGTGTCACCGTTCCGACGCCCCTCGGCGCGTTCTACGCGTATCCCGACGTGCAGGGTCTGCTCGGGCGCGAGTGGCGCGGTAAGCGCGTCGAGACGTCGCTGGAGCTCGCTGATCTCATCCTCGATGAGATCGAAGTCGCCGTTGTTCCCGGCGAGGCTTTCGGCCCGAGCGGGTACCTTCGCATGTCGTACGCACTCGGCGATGACGCACTGCTGGAGGGCGTGCGGCGGATGCAGGGCCTGTTCTCCTAGAGCCCGGCCCGAGCCCCCTACAGGTCGACGCCGACGAGCACCGGTTCGGGCTGCAGGATCAGTCCGAACTCGGCCTGAACCCGCCCCTGGATGAAGCGAGCGAGCTCGGCGATCTCCTCCGCTGTCGCGCCGGCGTGATTGGTCAGCGCGAGCGCGTGCTTGCTCGAGAGCGCCGCCCGCGAACGCGGCAGATGGAAGCCCTTGCGGATGCCGGAGTGTTCGATGAGCCACGCGGCGCTGACCTTGACATCCGGCTCCTCGACCTCGGTGGGGGGGATGTACCCGTCGAACGTGTCGAGCGGAATGATCCGAACCGGCTCTGAGGTCGCGTCGGCGCCGTCGGGGCGAACCGGCCACCGTGGGCACTCTGCGGGCAGGCTTCGGGCGAAGGATGCCGAGACCACGGCGTTCTGGAAGAACGAACCGGCGCTGTAGGTGTCGGGATCGGCGTCATCAAGCACCATTCCCTTGCGGGCGCGGGTGGCGAGGACGTGATCGCGCACCCACTGCAGCGTGACCGCGTCATCTTCTGCAAGACCCAGCGCCTGCCGAAGCTGGGCGCCCCGCAGCCGCCGGGGAGCAGGACCCACCTCGAGCAGGTCGAGAGTGACGGACAGGATGACCGCACGTCGAAGGGGCTCGGAGCCGTGGTGGTGCTTGAGGACCGACGTGCGGAAGCCGAGTCCCAGTTCGGCGGCGGGAACCGTCGACACCTCGCCAGTGCTCTCGTCGATCAGTTCGACCTCGACGAGCGTCTGAATGATCTCCTGACCGTATGCACCGACGTTCTGCACGGGAGCTGCGCCGACGGTGCCCGGGATGCCTGACATCGCGGCGATCCCCGACAGCCCCTCGGCCACCGTGTAGGCGACGAGGTCATCCCAGTCGTGCCCGGCCTGGATGCGAAGCCGCGCCACCTGCGGCGCGGGCGCGGGCAAACGCTCGATCCCGCGGGTCAGGATGCGGATCACGGTGCCCTCAAAGGGTTCGTCACTCACGAACAGGTTCGACCCGCCGCCGAGGACGAACCAGGGCTCCCCCGTCGCCCACGTGTCTCGCAGCGCCGCGACGAGTTCGTCCCGGTCGTGGGCATCCCACATCCGGGCGGGTTCGCCGCCGGTGCGCAGTGTGGTCAGGCTCGACAGCGGCCTGGGTGCGGTCTCAGGCATCAGCCTCGGCGTGCGCGCAGGCGGGCCTTGCCCAGCACGGCAGTGTCGGCGGCGGTCACGCTCAGATCGATGGTCACGAACTCCTCGTCGAGCGCGAGGACCTTCCCCTGCACGGTGACGTCGGCGCCGGCATCCGGGTCGACGACCACGGGCCGCGTGAACCGCACGCCGTAGTCGAGGATGCGGCCGGCATCGCCGAGCCAGGGGACAACGGTCTCGGCTGCCAGGCCCATCGTCAGCATCCCGTGGGCGAGCACACCGGGAAGGCCGACGGATGCCGCGATGTCATCGCGGTAGTGGATGGGGTTGAAGTCGCCGGATGCTCCCGCGTAGCGCACCAGTGATTCGCGGGTGAGGTGCACCGTGCGCTCAGCGACGATGTCACCGACGGCAAGTTCGGCGGAGTCGATCGTGTGCGCGCTCATTCCTCGTCCCCTCCCACCAGCAGCACGGAGGTCGCCGTGACGACGTGAGCGTCATCGGCATCCGTGATGGTGGCTTCGCTCGTGACCATCGCTCCCTTGCCGAACGGGCGCACCTGGGTGATCGCCAGCGTCGCGACCAGTTCGTCGCCCGCGACGATGGGACGACTGTAGGCGAAGCGCTGCTCGGCGTGGATGAGTCGGTGCAACTCGATGCCGGAGTCGGGCTCGGCGAGCAGCTGCTGCAGCGTGAGGTCTTGAATGACCATCGCGAAGGTCGGCGGGGCGACGACATCGGCATAGCCCAGGGCCTGAGCGGCGTCGGGGTCGGTGTGCTGCGGGTCATCGGCGAACACCGCTCTCGCGAACTCCCGGACCTTCTCTCGTCCCACCAGATACGGGGCGGTCGGCGGGAAGTCCCGCCCGACCAGTTCAGGGTTCACAGGCACCAGCCCATCCTACCGAGGGGCCGACGCGGCCTCCTCGGGACGGAGGTCAGCTGCGGCCGGCTGCTGCGACGCGGTCCCACCACTGCCCGGATGCCGCCCGCAATCGGGGCAGTCGCGCCGCTGCCTCGTCGCGTATCGCGTCGGCGTTCGCCGCGATCGTTTCGAGCAGGCGTGGCGCGTCAGGCAGCTCGTCCAGGTCGAGCACGCCGGTCTGGCCCCAGTGTCCGAGGGCTCCCCCGAGCTTGATGCGCGTATACCGATCGGCCGACAGCGCGAGCACCGGCGTGCCGGCCGGAGTCGCGAACACGGCTGGGTGGTACCGGCCGGTGATGAGAAGCTCAGCGCGACGCACGAGTGCCGCAGCATCGCGTGAGGTGCCCGTTGGGACGACGGCGGAGGGCTGCGACATCCGCTGCCTGATCCTCTCGTGCAGCCCGGCATCACCCCGCGCGGGAGCGGCGGGATCGACCGCACCGAAGTGGGCGTGGAACGAGACCGGTCCAACAGCAAGCGCGGCGGCATCCGCCAGGTCCGCGACGCGCTGCTCGACCTCATCGGCCGGTCGCCCCGCAAACCAGCCCGACAGACTGACGACGACTCCGCCGCGCGGCGCCGACGCACCGGCCTCCCCGGCTTCGCCGAGGCCGAGGAAGGACGCGTCGTCGACGTTCAGTGTCGCGCTCAGACCCCAGGAGTCGACGAGGGCCGCCGTATCAGGCTCTCGGACGCCGACGAGAACGGCCTCGCGCAGCATCCGTGCCACGACGGCGTCATCGGGTGCGTCGAGGTCGGGACCGAGAGTCTGGCCCGTGACCACGACCGGCACACCCCTCAGCCGGGCAAGGCGCGCCAGGGTGGCGCGCTCGAACACGTGGCTGTGCCAGCGGGTCGCGAGGTTCCCGCCGCCGGCGTTGACAAGCATCTGTGCCCCGTCGAGCGCCGCGAAGACCTCGGCCGCCGGGTCGTCCGGTGACAGTTCCGCAGTGCCCGCAGCTACCGCGATGAGGTGGTCGGCGCGCCGGGAGGCCTCGGCGCGATCGAGCCCCGCAAACCCGAGCCGCGGCACTGCTGGAATGCCGTATCGCGCCGCGGTCTCGTCGGGATTCGAGCTCACCCCGACGGGCGACAGGCCGCGCTGAGCGAGCTCGCCCACCGCGGCCTCGAACATCGCCTCGTCGCCGATATGGAACATGCCATCGAGCACGCCGACGTCACCGATGATGAGAACAGACACGGGTTTCTCCAGCAATGCCAAGACGAGGGAAGACGCCACGGATCCGCGGCGTTGTCAACCCTACGGCTGACAGGGGAGCGCCGGTCACCCGGGGGCAGTACGATCACCGTGTCCGGGTGGCGGTGCCGGGACGTGCCGAGAAAGGACCGCCATGGGGATTCAAGCAGCGATGGACCGGGTGACCGGTGCCGCGACGATCGTCGAGGCGTTGCGCGCCGCTGACGACCTGGCGTTCGAGGCCGGCCGCGATCCGGGGGTGCGAACGCTCCGCGTGCTTTCTGCGGCTCTCTCGGGCGACGACGACATCGCCGCGATCGCGGCGGTGCACGCCCTGTCTGAGATGTTCGACGAACAGGCTGCCGCGCGCCTGGTCTCACTGTTGGACGATCCGCGCCCCTACATCCACGAACACGCTGCCTGGGCGCTCGGCCAGGGGCTGCCGCGATTCTCGGCGCTCGCCCGCTTGATCGCCCTGGTAGAGCGCGGTGGATTCACCGGAATGCTCGCGCAGCGCACGCTCGAGAAGTGGTCGGTCGCCGCGGGAGATGTGCTGGCGGTCGCGCTGGAGTCGGTGCTGGCCGTATCGGCTCAGTCGACGGATGCTGCAGGCCGGGCACGCCTGGTCGAGACGCTCGGACTCGTGCGCCAGTCGTCCGCGACGCGCACACTGCTGACCATTGCCCGCACCGACACAGAAGCCGTGGAGGTGCGCGAGGCCGCCGTCGCGGCGCTGGGTCAGCGCTCCGGCGAGCCGGGGGTGCGGCGTGCGCTCGAGGATCTCGTCGCTGCCGACGGACCCCTGTCTGACCACGCACGGTTGGCTGTCATCGACCTTGAGCCGGCTCTCGCTCACACCACGCGCGACACCTCGAGCGGACTCACCGTTGCCCAGCTCTTCCTGCACGCCGACATCGACCCGTCGCTGAGCGCCGCCGGGGCCGGGGATAACGGCGGGATCGCCACCCTCCTGGTGAGGCTCGGCGATGCTCTCACTCACGAGCCGGGCACCGTCGAACGCGTCCTGACCCTCTCGCGCGGCTCGATCTCGCAGGCGACAACTGACCTCCTCGATGTCGCCTCCCAGAGCAGCGGGCACGTCTACGGCCATGTCCCACTGGCGCCTCACCCCACTCCGTCTGCTGCAGCATGGCCCCTGCGCGTGCGGGCCCGGCGCGGCATCCGTCGCCTCCTTCGCGCGGCCGGTCACATCGACGTGCTGCACCTCCGGATGGCCGACGTCGGGTCACTCGCCGCAGCCGACGTCGCACGCGAGCTCGGCATCCCCACCGTCTTCACCCTCGCACCCGATCCGCACGGGGTCATCCAGTCGCTCGACCGGTCAGGCACCCTGACGCGTGAAAACTTCGGCCAGACCGACCTCGCCGAGCACTTCTGGTTCCGCACGAGTCTCGTGCGTTCGCTCGCGGGCTCCGCCTCGCACAGCGTGCTGTTCCCGCGCCAGAACCTTGCCGACGACATGCGCTCCCTCGTCGGTGTCGACATCGACAGTGTCCCCGAACGACACACGATCGTCGCGGAGGGTGTCGACCTGGAGGTCGTCGATCGAGCTGTCGCGCTCGTGTCGGCGGGGGCGACGGATGCCGATCCCGCACTGCGCGAGCTTGCTTATCTGGTCGGCGGGTTGGCGCCGGATCGACGCGATCTTCCGCTGATCGTCAGCGTCGGCCGGATGCACCGCGTCAAGGGGATGGCCACGCTCGCCGAAACCTGGGCGGGCAGCGCTCTCAGCGAGCGCGCGAATCTGCTCATCATCGGCGGCGACCTCGAGAACCCCTCGCTGGATGAGCGGGAGCAGCTCGATCGCATCGAGCTCGCGGTTCCCTCCGCCGAGCGCGCGACGCGCGGCCTCATCCTCGCCGGGCACCGCCCGAATGACATTGCCGCCCGGTGGGTAGCTGCGGCACGGTTGGGGATCCCGGGCCGAGTGTCCGGGCAGGGCGTGTACGTGTGCGCGAGCATCAAAGAGGAGTTCGGTATCGCCCTGTTGGAGGCTCTCGCGACGGGAATGGTCGTCGTCGCTCCCGACGGAGGCGGGCCGGCCACCTATGTCGCCGACCAGGACACCGGGTTCCTCACCGCCACCTGGGACACCCTGGCGCTCAAGGAAGCGACGCACCGAGCCCTGGACCGCGCTGCACTGGCTGACCCCGCGATCGCCGAGCGAGCCCGAACGATGGTCGCCGAGCGGTTCACGATCCAGGCCATGGCGGCAGCGCTCGCGCCGGTGTACCGGAGGGTCGCCGAACAGGAGGCCGAGCTCGTGCGAGCGGCAGGAGCGGCATGACCCTGCTGGTCATCAGCCCCGACTACGCCTCGCACCTGCTTCCGTTGGCGACGCTCGCGACAGCGTGGCAACGGCGCGGCGCCGAGGTCGTGGTGGCGACGGGTCCCGCGACCGATCCGATCGTGCAACAGTTCGGGTACCGGCGGGTAGATCTGCCGCTCGGCCGCGGTGCGAATGCGGGGATCATCCGCACGGCGCAGCAGCAGGCCGAGGAGGCAGCGTCGCTGGAGGGCTTCTTCGAGTCCACCCGGCGCGGCATGATCCCTACGCTCCTCTATCAGGCTCGGGAGCGCCTCACCGACCTGATGTGGCAACCCGAGGATCGCGCCCGCGCGACCCTCGCCGTGATCGAGGATGTCTCTCCCGACGAAATCCTTGTCGACCACCTGGCCTTCAGCGCACGGCTCGCGCTACACACCGCAGGCATCCCCTACGGGGATGTCGTGCTCGGGCATCCGAGCGCACTCCCGATCGCGGGCGAGGTGTACGGCTTCCCGCCCGCGTGGCCGGCCGCCTTCACTCCGGACCCCGATGACCTCCGCACGCTCCAGGATGTCTGCATCGAGGTTTCCGAAGGGTTCACAGCGCAGTGGAACGATGTCGCCCAGCGCCTGGATCCGAGATCGCGCGGCGTCGAGGACGCGTTCGCCACCCACGGCGAGCGCGTGCTCTACAACTATCCCGGTGAGCTCGCCCGCACCGACGGACGGGCGCTGCCCCCGCACGTCTTTCTGGGTTCCACCCGGCGCGCTGAGCCCGCCGACGATGAAGTCGGTGCGTGGCTCGGCGTCGACGAGCCGTTCGTGTACGTCAGCTTCGGCAGCTTCCTGTCCGTGCGCGGCGACGTGCTCGCGCGTGTTGCCGAGGCGCTGCGCCGCGTTGGCGTCCGCGCGGCCATATCGACCGGGGCGACTGACCCGGCAGAACTCGGCTGGATTCCGCCGAGCTGGCTGGTGCGCGAGTACCTTCCGCAGGTGCGGCTGCTCGATCACGCCGCCGCTGCCGTCACCCACGGCGGCAACAACTCGGTTACAGAGGGCGCGGGGGCTGGGGTGCCGCTTCTCGTGCTGCCGTTCTCGACCGACCAGTTCGCGGGGGCAGCGGCAATCGAGCGCGAGGACATCGGACGGGCCCTCGATCCGAATGCGGCAAGCGTCGACGATCTCGAGGCTGCTCTCTCGGCCCTCCTGGACCCGGCCTGGGCGGGTCGGGCAACACTCACCGCGATCCGGGCCGACCAACTCTCCGACCCGGGTCCGGAGCGGGCATACCGGACGCTCACCGCTTGACCTGGAGCGCGCTCCAGGTCAGAGCATGGGTCGCATGAACAACGAAACGACGGTGGCCCGACTGATTCTGGGCACGATGTCCTACGGAACGACGATCGATCAGGATCGCGCGTTCGCCCTGATGGATCGATTCGTGGCGGCGGGCGGGGTGTGGCTCGATACTGCCGACTGCTACGCGTTCTGGGATGACCCCAGCGGTGTCGGAGGGGCAAGCGAGCGGGTAATCGGACGGTGGCTGCGTGCGAACGACGGCATCCGCGAGAGAGTGAGCATCGCAACCAAGGTTCGGCAGAATCCGCTCGTGCCGCACCGGTGGCCAGAGTCCGCAGAAGGCCTCTCGGCGCACGCGATCGTCACCGCGATGGCAGGCAGCCTTGACAGGCTGGGAGTGGAATCGGTCGACCTGCTGTGGGCGCACGCGGAGGATCGCAGCGTTCCGCTCGCCGAAACGGTGGCAGCGTTCGGAGACCTCGTCTCCAGCGGGACGGTGGGACGCGTTGGTGCCGCCAATCATGCATCGTGGCGCGTGGAGAAAGCGCGCGCTGCGGCTCACGGGTTGAGAGTCGAGCCATGGTCGGCCGTTCAGCTTCGCCATTCGCTGATCCAGCCGAGGCCCGATGCGTCGCTGCCCAACGCAGGTGATGCCGCGAACGCGCGCCTAATCCGAGAGGCCGACGAGCGCTGCCATGGCGGCGCGGTCGCCCGCGGCATCCCGGTATTGCTGCATCCGCGCGGCGTTGGCGTCGTAGCCGGCGCCGGCACGGACTTCGCCGACGTGGTGAAGCGCGTAGACGCGACCTTCGTGGCGGCGCGGCGGCTCGCCGAGCAGCGTCTGATGGGCAAGGTTCCACGCTGCATCCTCGAACCCCCACCCGCGGAACCCGGCATCCTGGCCCCCGTGCCGCGCCCAGGTGCGGGGTGTCGCAATGTACACGCCCGAGCAGGCACCCGAAACGAACTGCTCGACGGTGCACTCCGGCAGCGGCACCCCGCGCGCGTAGTCGGCGGAGCCCGTCGCTCCGAGCCAGCGGTACTCCGTGTAGGGAAGGTGCACCACGCCGCTCGTCGCTGCCGCTGCGATCGCCTCTCGCACCGGACCCACTTCGGGAATGGTGTCGGCATCACCGATCACGACGACCTCGTCCGGCGCTGCATCCGCCATCGCCTGATTGCGGCACGCGGCCAGGACGAACGGGACGTCGCCGGTGTCGACGGTGGTCAACGGGATCTCCGGGAGGTTCTCGCGGTACCACGCAGCCACGCGCTCAAACGCGTCAATGCGCGACGGCGCCGGACGCCACGGCAGCACGATTCGCGCGGGGGGCAGAACGTCGTCGGGAGTGAGAGAATCCACTCCACCATCATGGGGCCGCCAAGGAGACGCCATGCCCGAACTGTTCAACTACTTCGACCACGTCGAACTGCCGACTCCGACGCTCAGCACCGACGAGGTCGAGAAGCTGTGCGAGCTCGTCTTCGGCATCGACGTCGTAGCGAACCCCCTCGGAAGCCAGCAGGACCAGAACTTCCGCCTCTTCCCGCGAGGCTCCGACGCACCGTTCGGTGTGCTCAAGCTCAGCAACCCGGTCTTCAGCGAGACCGAGATCCGGATGCAGGATGCGGCAACGGATGCTGTCGCGGTGGCCGATCCCACGCTGCGGGTGCCTCGCGTGCTCTCGGGCCCCCGGGGCGCACTGTGGGCCTGGTGGGACAGCTCACAGGGGCGAATTCACGCTCGAGTGCTCGAGAACATCGCCGGCCACACCCTGACCGGGTCGCGCTACCTTCCCCCCGCGGTCATCGAACGACTCGGAGACCTTGCGGGCCGGGTGAGCGCAGCGCTGGAGAGCTTCGAGCATCCCGCGAGCGGACGCATCCTCCAATGGGATCTGCGCCATGCACGCAGAGTCATCGACGCCCTGCTGCCTGATGAACCGGACGCCGAGGTTCGCGCCGCGATAGAACGGGCAGTTTGCGGGGCCGTTGCTGCGCTCGACCCGATCGTGCCCCACCTCCCGATGCAGGCGGGGCACTTCGACATCACGGACGACAACGTCCTGCGCGGCTACGGCGAACTCCTCCCCGATGCCGTGATCGACTTCGGGGACGTGATGCGCTCGTGGCGGGTCGCGGAGATAGCCGTGACGGCATCCTCCGTGCTGCACCACGACGGTGCCGATCCGACATCAGTCATCCCCGCGATCCGCGCCTTCCACGCGCGGCGCCACCTCACCGACGAGGAGATCACGGCGCTGTGGCCCCTGGTCGTCCTACGCGGGGCGACTCTCGTGCTGAGCGGACGCGCGCAGGTTCGCCTCGACGACGCCAACGAGTACGCCGCTGATGCGCTTGATCGCGAGCGCCGCATCTTCGATGTCGCGACGTCGGTGCCGGCATCCGTCATGACTGCCGCGATCCGCAGCGCGCTGGAACCCGGCCGCGCCGCGCCGACCCGGACGTGGGAGGGTGCGCCCCTCTTCACTCTCCCGGCCGAGGTTGTCGTGCTCGATGCCGGCACGGTCTCACCCCTCAACGATCGGGGCGCGTGGCTCGATCCGGAGGAGCTCGACCGGGCGGCGCTGAGCACCCTGGATGCCGGTGCAGGTGCGGTCGTCGTGCCAGCGTGGCATCCGGTGCTGAGCGGAGCGCCGCCGCGAACCCCTGCTGAGCCGGCGACCATCCCCACCGGCACGACGCTCTGGCTCGCCGAGCCGCCCACGCTCGGTCGAGACGATGGCGAATGGACACGCGACGCCGGGACCGTCACGTGGCGATGCGGCGACGAGGTTGTCACGATCACCGGGATTCCCGACGGCACGGATGCTGTGCTTCCCGCGCGCACACGCCTGTTCGTGCAGCGCCACGCGGCGGGCGACGAGCCGCCACCTCCCCGGGTCACGGCGCGCCTCGCCGCAGCCTGGCGGGACGTCACGGGCGAGGTCTCCGACGCGCTCGGGCTGGCTCCACCGGTTGCGCGCGGCGACGACACTCTCGCGCGTCGCCGCGGAGTCCTGGCGGCGGTTCAGGAGCACTACTACGACGCGCCGCCGCGGATCGAGCGCGGATGGCGGGAGTATCTGATCGACGTCGACGGTCGGGTCTACCTCGACATGGTCAACAACGTCGCCTCGGTGGGCCATGCGCATCCCCACGTCGCGGATGCCGCGACCCGACAGCTGAACCTGCTCAACACGAACTCGCGCTTCCACTACGGCGTGATCACCGAGTACGCCGAGCGCATCGTCGAGACCCTGCCCGATGAGCTCGACACGGTGTTCTTCGTCAACTCCGGTTCAGAGGCAGCAGATCTTGCTCTTCGACTGGCGATGGCATCCACAGGCCGCACTGACATCGTCGCGATGCGTGAGGCCTACCACGGGTGGACCTTCGCGAGCGATGCCGTGTCGACCTCGATCGCCGACAACCCGAACGCGCTGGCGACGCGCCCGGAGTGGGTGCACACCGTCGCTGCCGCAAACTCTTACCGCGGCACGTACCGCGGCGCGGACGCGCAGCGGTACGCCCCCGAGGCCGTGGCGGAGATCGACCGGCTCGCAGCATCCGGGCGCGCTCCAGCCGGGCTTATCTGCGAGAGCTTCTTCGGCAACGCCGGCGGCGTCGCGCTACCGCCGGGGTATCTCGCACAGGTCTATGAAGCGATTCGCCGCCACGGTGGCGTGGCCATCGCCGACGAGGTGCAGGTGGGCTTCGGCCGGCTCGGCGAATGGTTCTGGGGATTCGAGCAGCAGGGGGTCGTGCCCGACATCGTTGCGGTCGCCAAGTCGATCGGCGCTGGCCACCCCATCGGCGCCGTCATCACCCGTCGCGAGATCGCCGATCGGTACCGCACTCAGGGGTACTTCTTCTCCTCAACGGGCGGCTCGCCGGTGTCGGCGGCGATCGGTCTGGCTGTTCTGGATGTCATCGATCAGGAGGGTCTGCAACACAACGCGCGCGTCGTCGGAACTCATCTGAAGCGGCGTCTGGAAGCGCTGGCTGAGAACCATCCCCTCGTGGGAGCGGTGCATGGCGCCGGCCTGTACCTCGGCGTCGAGTTCGTGCGCGACCGCGTCACCCTGGAGCCGGCGACCGAAGAGACCGCGGCAATCTGCGACAGGCTGCTGACGCTCGGGGTGATCATGCAGCCCACCGGTGACTACCAGAACGTGCTGAAGATCAAGCCGCCGCTGTGCGTGTCACTGGAGTCGGTTGACTACTTCGTCGATTCGCTCGATCGGGTTCTCAGCACCGGCTGGTGACGCGCGGCACCGGCCCTCAGGAACCGGAGCGCTGAGCACGAATCGCCCGAAGCGCCATCTGCACGGCTATGAAGGCGATGAAGATCGAGAACAGCACGTTGCCGACGAACGGGTCGACCAGCGTCGCGATCCAGGCGCCGAGAGCCGTTGTCGTGCACGCCGCGATGCCGATGGCAATGGCTGCCGGGAGATCGACGTTCTTGCGCCGAAGGTTTCCGACGGTGCCCGATAGCGCCGTGGGGATCATCATGAGCAGCGACGTGCCCTTGGCTTCGAGGTCGCTCGCACCGAACAGGATCATGAGAACCGGAACCACCACGATGCCCCCGCCGACGCCGAGAAGCCCCGCCAGGATGCCGGTGATCAGGCCCAGCACGATCAGGCCGACGACCGACAGAATCGTGTATTCGATCCCAGCATCCCGCGACGGAATGACCAGGTAGAGGCTGATGATCACGAGGACCAAGAACCCGACGAAGCCCCAGCGCAGCACCGGAAGAGGAAGTCGGTGCAGCAGCCACGTGCCGATCTGAGCACCGATGATCGCCCCGGCGGCGAGGATGATCGCCGCGACCCACGCCACGGAGCCAGTCGTCGCGTAGGAGATCACGCCCACTGTCGCGGTCGGGACGATTGCTGCCAGTGATGTACCCGCGGCGAGGCGCTGGTTGAAGCCGAGGAAGAACACGAGAGCCGGCACGATCACGGTGCCCCCGCCCACACCGAACAGACCCGACAGCAGGCCAGCAGCCAGACCCACCAGAATCGCGACGATGTAGAAACGCGCGGTGCGCGGCTGGGGTGTCGTGGTCATGTGCTCGCTCTCGTCGGCGCCGGAACGCCGGCCGTGCCAGCCTACTCGTCCGAGACAGACACTCCGACGCGGCGTGGAGAGCCCTACTCCACGCTCACGAGGTCGTAGACCGCCCAACCATCGTCATCCGGAACCAGCGTGTATTCGTACTCGACGACCTGCTGCACGCCCGGTTCGATCGGGTTTCCGTCTTGGTCGAAGTGAGCGACATAGCTTTCTTGCGTTGCGACGGTGTACTCGTAGCCCGGGCCACGGATGCCGGTCACAACGATCTCGTAGTCCGAGTACCACTCGGTGAAGGCCTCGGACTGACCGGCGAACGTCGCGCAATCCTTGATCTGCACGATTTCGCGCAGGCGCTCGGTCGTGACGCCGAGGAAGAGGTCGCAGTCCGCGGTTTGCCAGGCCTCATCGAACTGGTAGACGGCCTCGACGGCGCCGCGTTCATCGTCGTTCGTCGGTTCGACGGCCGCCGGTGCGCTCACTCGACCGAATCCGAGGATTGCGAGCGGGATGAGAACCGCGGCGAGAACTACCGCAACGAGCATCGCAACACCGACGATCACCCAGATGATCCAGGTTCGGCTGCGCTGGGGGGCGGTGGCTGCAACGAAGATTCCCGACGGGGCATCCTGCGCCACGGGAACACCATCGGACGCAGCGGTGTCGCCGGTCGCTTCTGGTGACTGCGAGGACGTCTCCGGTGCGGGCGTCGTGCGGGGACGCTGCCACGGGTCGGGCATCCCCTGTGGGTGCGGCTGCACATGCTCGGTCCATTGCTGACCGTCCCACCACCGCAAGGCGCCGTGGCCGTCGTCATACCAGCCGGGGGCAATCGCCGACATCCGCTCTCGTTCCTCGTCGTTCCGGGCTCGCCTTCACTCTATGCGCGCGGACCTCGGGCTCAGAAGCTCGCGACATAGTCTCCAGTGCTGAAGCCACCGGTGATCAGCCACAGCGGCACCAGAACCGTAATCAGGGAGAGGACCAGCGACACGATCGACCACGCGAGCACACGACGTGCGCGGATGTCCAGAATCAGCGCGATGACGGCAAGGACGAGGGCGATCGCCCCCACGATGATCGAGAAAGGCATTGTCACGATTAGCAGCCACCAGATCGTCGCCATCTCGGGGAGGAACCCGATGAGCAAGATCGCAAGCGAAGGCGCAAGGGCGATGAAGGCGACGACGAACGCGATGATTCCGAGAATGGGGATGCGGCGGGCAGTCGGTGCGGGCGGCGATGCCGGCGAAACGGATGCGGTCACGAGCGCAGTCTAGGGTGCCGTTGCCGGTTCCGCACCCGCGCTCCGGGCAATCCCGCGAGTGCGGCAGATTCGTGCAGCTGGCGCGATCCCAACCCCACGGATGCGGCAGATTCGTGCATCCGCTGCGCATAAATGCGCCGCAGCTCCACATTTCCGCCGCAATCGCTCACCGGCTAGCACCCGACGGCGCGGCTGACAAGGGGCGGGCGGCCGCGACCGAGGTTGGTTACAGTCCCGTTCGACGGAACGTCGAAAGGAACACAGATGGCAACGCAGTCCGACACCGCGACCAAGACGAAGACCTCGGCATCCGGAGCGCCGCGCAATGCGCGAAAGGCAGCGAAGGGTGGCGCTGGAGCCAAACTCACCGACGAGCAGAACGCCGAGAGCGGCTTCCAGGCGTCGAAGCAGCTGAGCGAGAACCTGCAGCGAGTGCTCGTCGACCTTCTCGAGCTGTCGCTCCAGGGCAAGCAAGCGCACTGGAACGTCGTGGGCCGCAACTTCCGCGACACCCACCTGCAGCTCGACGAGATCATCGACGCGGCTCGTAGCCTCTCGGATGTCGTCGCCGAACGTATGCGTGCACTTCACGCTCTACCCGACGGGCGCAGCGACACGATCGCCGAAACCACTTCGCTTCCCGAGTTCCCCCACGGCGAGGTCGACACGAACGAGGTTGTCGACCTGATCACCGAGCGTCTCGAGGCCGTCGTAGCGACCTGCCGCGAGGTGCACGACGAGGTCGACGACGAAGACCCCACGAGCGCCGACATCCTGCACGAGGTTCTCGGTCAGATGGAACAGTTCGCCTGGATGGTCAGCGCCGAGCGCCGCACCCCCCAGGGCCGCTGACTCGGCGGAACACCTCAACCTCGAACGACGAAAGAGGCCCACAAGGGGCCTCTTTCGTCGTAGCAGGAGCGGGGCTCGAACCCGCGACCTCACGATTATGAGTCGTGCGCTCTCACCAACTGAGCTACCCTGCCGCACGGCATCCGTCGGTCACGAGATGGATGCTGCGAGCCCCGAGTCAGGATTGAACTGACGACCCCTTCCTTACCATGGAAGTGCTCTGCCACTGAGCTATCGGGGCGAAGCCCGGCGCGCGGGCAACTAGAAGAGAATATCAGAGCGCTGTCGTCGGAGAGAATCCGCTCCTGTGGTGATTACTGGTTGACGACAGCGGGGGCATCGGGCACGGTCACGACCGTCGATGCCACGTTGTGGGCCGCCAGCCAGGCCATCGGCTCTGTCGGGGTCTTGCCGTTCAGTAGAACTTCGAAGTGCAGGTGCGGACCCGTCGAGCGACCCGTGGTACCCACGGCTCCGACGACGTCGCCGAGCTTGATGACCTGACCCGGCTGAACGCGGAGCGAGCCGTACTGCATGTGCGCATAGTTCGTGGAAATAAGCTCGCCGTCCACGATGCTGTCGATGACGACGCGGACGCCGTAGGCACCTCCGGCCTCGGTAGCGATACGGACGATACCGTCGGCGACAGCGTGGATCTCAGCGCCCTGCCCACCGGGCGCGAAGTCGACTCCCTCGTGCATCCGGCCCCACCGCATGCCGTACGGAGAGCTGATCGGAACTCCGACCGTGAAGGGGTACTGCACGGCAGCCGCGGCGTTGTTTACGTACGTCGACGCGATCTCTCGCACGCCAGCCTCGACCGCGAGCTCAGCCATGGACACAGCCGAATAGCCTTCCTCACGGCTGAGAGCAGTGGTGGATGCTTCGGCTGGCGCAACGTACGCCTGAATGTCCTCTTCGGGCGTCGCGGTCGGTTCGACGTCGGCCAGCGCGACGATAGAGGCTGTGGGGCCTTCGCCGCCGCCGGCAGCTGCGACAGCCTCAACAGGCGTGGTCATGCCGACGGCGAGCAGTCCGACGATGCCCATGACGCCGACCGAGAACGATGTGGTTGCGAGCTTGCGCACGGATCCGAGGCGGGGACGACGGCGAGCCACATGATCGGGCTCAACGGCCTCGGACTCATCTGCGGGCGACGAATCCGCTGCCGCTGACGTCTCCCGCGCAAGCGTAGGTGTCTCCCCCGTAGCGCCGAACGTGCGCACGACTTCGTCGAAGAGGTCACCGTTGCCGCCGGCCGCCGGCGCAGCCGACTCATCGGCGAACGAGGGCTGCTCCGCAGCGGCCTGGTCGGACACTTCCGCTACCGTCGCGCCATCGTTGCCAGAAATGGCGGTGTCAGCATCGACAGAAGCGGGCGCTGCTGCAGCTTCCTCGGGAACGTCGCCGACCGAGACGAATCCGATCACCGCGTCAGATTCGACCGGCTCGGAAACCGGAGAGCTGGGGACGGCGCTAGCACGGCGCGCGCGACGTGTCAGCGGCGCGGCCGGCACAGTGACCTCCGCAGCGGCGGTCGCCTGCTCAGTCGGGCGGGGAGAATCGAGTCCGGCACCCGAAAGGGCGTCAGCTTCGGCATCCGTCAGCGGAACGTTGTGCGGCCTCGACCGCAGTCCTGCCGGCCTCGGAGCGAGCGAACCGGTCGACGTGTCGGGGCCCGCGGCTGTGGCTTGTGGATCGACTCGGCGTCCGCGGCGCAGGTCTGCGCGAGAAGAGCCCGATGCCTCCGACGCCTGCACAGGCGTGGGGGTTGTGCGACTGGAGCGGCGCGTTGGCGCTGCGTCAGGCGCAGGAATATCGGGGGTCACGGATCTCGCTCTCGGTCGTTCGGGTACGACGCGGGTGTTTCGAATGGTTCTCACCCTGCTCCGCGCGGATTTCACCGGTGCGCAAAGAAGGTAACGATACGGTAAACGCTACCTGCTCCCACCTGAGAAAGCCATGGGCGGCGCCCATTCTGCGGATTCCACAGTGGTATCCGCAGATCCGTTGTCAGGGTTGCGCGAGTGTAGACAGGCGCTCGAAGATCCCGGGAATCGCGGCGATCACCAGAACGCGACCGGTGTCGTCCGCCGGAAAAAGCTCGAAGCGTCCGCCAGCTTCGGTCACGATCAGGGCCGCCGCGGCGTGGTCCCAAGGCTTGAGCCCCCGCTCGAAGTATCCGTCGACCCGGCCGGCCGCTACCGAGCAGAGATCGATGGATGCCGCACCCATGCGGCGAATATCGCGAGCGATCGGCATCACGCGGGCAACGCGGCCCAGATCGCCCGCGTGGGTGGCGGGGTCGTACCCGAAACCCGTCGCCAGCAACGCGCCGGCGTCGGAAGCATCAGCCTCGACATGGAGCCGCCGCTCATCCAACCACGCCCCCGCGCCCCGGGCCGCGTGGAACATCTCATCCAGCGACGGCACGTACACGGCCGCGGCGAGAGCCGTCCACGACTCCGGGGCAGCGCTGCCTTGCACTGCTGCGATGCTCACGGCGTAGAACGGGATGCCGTACGCGTAATTGACGGTGCCGTCGATCGGGTCGACGACCCACGTGACGCCGCTGGATCCCGGGTCGGCTTCAGACTCCTCACCGAGAAAACCGTCAGCCGGTCGAAGCGCTCGCAGCCGCGAGCGGATCAGCGCTTCGACCTCGCGGTCGGCTTCCGTGACGATGTCGGCGAGGGCGGACTTGGTGGCCGCGATCGAGACGCCCTCGCTACGTCGCTGTCGCGCCAGATCTCCCGCTTCGCGAGCGAGGCCTACAGCGATGCTTTCAAGTTCTCGCGGGTCGGGGTGGTTCACCTCTTCACGCTAGCGCCCGATCACGATTGCCGCGGCGGGTCCGCAGAGTCGTCGGCGGGTCCATCCGCGGCCGACTCCGCCACAGCGTCGGAACTCGTGTCCGAATCGACCGGCACCGAAGATTCGGGGGCAGCGTCAGCGGCCGTCGACGCGGATGGTTCGGCTTCGGGAGTCGGCGCAGCAGCGCTCGGCGCGGGGGTCGGTGAGACCGGCGCGAAGATCTGAGCGCCGGGCGTAGGGCGCCCCGTGTAGTAGGCGTTCCAGTCGGGCGAACCATCGGGCAGCATCGGCAGGGGCGTGACGCCGTCGATGTACATCGGCCACGGAAGCAACTCTTGTTGAGTGCGCGCTGGCGCAGCGGGCGCGGGCGCCACCGAAGCAGCCGGCACCCCGCCCATCGGCCGGGGAGCGAAGAGCAGATTGAGCAGGGGCACCAGTGCCGTGCCGACCGCGGCGAGAATCACGACCGCCACGACCACGCGCCAGTAGAACTCCGTGAAGTAGATCCAGTCGCTGAAGACCAGGGGCGTCAGCAGCAGCAGTGCAAGCACCGCGACCAGCCCGACCGTGACGGGAGCAAGGATGCGGTTCACGGGCGTGATCTGACGCAACGCAGCCCGCAGGAAGAACCGCGCGTGGAGCAGAGCGAGCTGAAGCACGAGGACCACGAGGAGGAAGCGGAGGAACCGTTCGGGGCCGACGAAACCCCATTCGTAGAACGACCACGGCTCGGGCATCCAGATCAGGATGATTCCCGCAAGCAGTGCGACGACCCAGGTCGCGATGCTGGCGATGGCGAACCACGCCGGACGGCGCGGCGCGAGCCGAGCTTCCATGATCGCGATACCGGCGAAACCGGCGAACAGCAGCACGGTTACGAATGCGCGGAAGATGGAACCGGCCTGCGGGCCGACAAGCACCCAGACGACGCAGATGAGGGCCGCTGCGACGAGCGCGCCGACTGCGACCCAGATCGCCGCCCGGGCATAGGGCGACCGCGCAGCGAAGGATTGGTCGGGGGTTTCGGCAGCTGGCGGCGGCGACGGAACGTGCGGCGCTGGGGCGTCAGGCGACGGCGTGGTCATGAATCCTCCCGAGGATCGATGTCGCTGTCATCCTCGCACGCGAACCTCAGATCGAAACCCCCAATTCGCCTCAGTTGTGGACGCGCTGGCTGAGGGCGAGGGTTGGGAGGGGCACGATTTCTGAGAGCCCGTCACTCGCTGTAATATTGCTAGTCGCGCCTCCGGTCGACTGTACAAGCTGGGCGGGTGCGCACTTGGCAGGTTACCCAAGCGGCCAAAGGGATCTGACTGTAAATCAGCCGGCATAGCCTTCGGGGGTTCGAATCCCTCACCTGCCACTCATT
>NZ_DCBW01000012.1:85550-85687 GCF_002313585.1 Microbacterium sp. UBA1097
CGAAGCGGGGGCCCTTGAACAATTCTGGGCATTGCGGGTTCGAACCCTCGGGTGGGCCCACGCCGCCCGAGGCTCCCCGCGCTGCACAGCGGCGCGTGGAGAGGCGGTGGGGACGAATCCCTCACCTGCCACTCATT
>NZ_DCBW01000012.1:86017-100742 GCF_002313585.1 Microbacterium sp. UBA1097
CGAAGCGGGGGCCCTTGAACAATTGTGGGCATTGCGGTCTCAGGTGCCGATGGGATCCATGTGGTCGTCGGCAAGTGCATCCGGGGTTCGCAGCAGAGCACCGTGGAAGCGGCAGGTCGCCGCGGCGATGTCCATTGCGGTGCCGAGCACGTCAGTCCACTCGTCCGCGGTCGTGGGGTCTTTCTGCACAATCCCGGCGACGAGGGCGGCGAGGGATGCATCCCCCGCGCCCATGGTGTCGGTCACCGCCCCGGGAAGGGACGAGACGGGCTTGGTCACTGTTGCCGGATCGGTGACCAGCGTCGCTCCTGCGGCACCCCGGGTGGCAAGAACGGTCGGCACGCCAAGCTCTCGCATCCGGGTGACCGCGGCATCCAGGTCCGTCTCGTAGAGGAGCGTCGCGTCGTCGTCACCGATCTTCACGACACCCGCCCCGTCGGCGAGCGCTTCGAACCCGCGGCGGAACTCGTCGAGGTCCTTCATCATGCCGGTGCGAGGGTTCGGGTCGATCACGAGGCGATCGGATGCCTCGCCCACAGCGTCGATGAGCGCCGCGGTCTGTTCGGCGTCGTCGAACGGGTAGCAGCTGACGACGATGCGATCGGCATCCGCGATAGCAGCTCGCTGGGCTTCATCGAACGTGAGATGACGGGCCTGGGCCGCGTCGTTGAAAACGTAGGTCGGTTCACCGTCGACCCGCACGCTCACGGCTCGCGAGCTTCCGAGCGGTGAGGGAGAGGCGAGTAGTTGCACGCCGTAGTCGTCGAGGTAGGCCCGGATCTTGGCACCGGCCTCGTCGTCTCCGACCATGGCAATCAGCGTTGTCGGCACGCCCAGTCGCGACAGGCCAACAGCCACATTCAGTGCCGCTCCCCCGACGAACTCCTTCACGCCGGCGTCGTCGCGCAACTCGTCGATCAGCGCATCGCCGATCACTACCACCGAGCTCATGCCGGGGCCTCTCCGTTCTCGAGCACACGCGCGACGAACGCTTCGGTGCGGCGCCGTGTGCCATCAATTTTCAGGTCGACGCTACCGCGCATCTCACTGGGCGCGAGCGGCGCGGCCAGCCGCACGTTGTCGTGGCACGAGAGGTCGGTGCAGATGTAGGTGCCGACGCTGTCACCGTGAGCGCCAGCGTCCCCGGCGCGTCGCGCGGTGAACAGTGAGACCTGGTTGCCGGGCTGCATCGTGTGGCACAGGTTGCACATCGCCGCTCGCGACCGCGACGAACTGTCGGATGCGCGAAGCACGACTCCCCGCGGCTCTCCATCGACTTCGGCAACGAGGTATCCGCGGCCCCGGAACTCGGGGTCGCGCCAGGCGAGAAAGTCGAAGTGATACCAGTCGGTCGTGCGGGCACTCAGCGGAACCTCGATAACGCGAAGCTCGTCGGGTGCAGCGTTGACGAACGACGCGCGAAGTTCCTCTTCGGTAAGCGGACGCATGCCACCTCCTCCCCCGACATCCTACGAAGGTGGCAGCTCACGGAGCAGGGTCTGATCAGTCTCCGGTCCATCCGAGTCGAGCTGCTACCGCGTCGGCCGCACGACGCGGGAAGTCCACCCAGCCGCGCTCGAGCCCACAGAGGATGTCGAACAGCGCCCGCGCCGCCGGCTCGACCTCCTGCGCGACGGCGCGCGCGATCTGCTCGGCCAGCTCCGGGAAGTCGGCTTCGAACCGACGTAGCGGATCGATCCGATCCCGCGTCGGTCCGCACCGGTCGGGAAACCGTCCACGGATCGTCCGCACAAGCAGCTGCACGGCCCAGGTCCTGACGAACTGCCCAGCCACGAGCACCTCTCCGCGGCGAGCGCGGCCGACACCGATGAGGATCTTCACGAGCACGAGTCGAGCGTCCTGGGCGGGATCGAAGCGGTCAGCGAGTGTTGCCCGCTCGCGCGCATCGTCGATGAGGTCGGTCACCGTGTCGGATTCGTCGTCCAGGGCTACCGTCGCGTCCCCGGCGACGGCGCCGGATAACTCGGATGCTTCGGCCACCGCAAACTCCATCACGTGGCCGTCGTCGTAGACGGCGACGAAGCCGATCTCACCCTCACGGGCCGTCAGCGCGAGCGAATCCGGGTCGGGAAGCCAGCCGAGGTCAGGGCGCAGGGCCTGGCCCCGACCCGGCGCGACAATGGCCAAGAAGTCGTGATCCGACCACTCATCACGGCGGTCACGGGCTTGGTCGGATGCCGATCCGAGCAGCGCGAGGCCGACGAGGTCGGGATGCCGCGCAACGCCGTCCACGAGCCCGCGACTGAGCTCGTCGAAACGCTCAGGCGTCGCCATCGCCCGATCCTTCCCGAGACTCCGGCACATCGACGCCCGGGAGGGCCCAGGCTGCAAACGTGGGGCCCGTCGACCGGATGCCGACTCTGCCGTCCGCTGCGGCTGCCAGCGCCGCATCACCGAAGAGTGCCTCCGCACGTTCGGCGCCGAGCAGCGCTGCTGAAGGAAGCGTGACGTCGGCATCCGTCGTGGCTGCCAACACGAGGATTGATTCCTCAGCGCTCTCGCGCACGAACACCACCGCGTTCTGGTCGACGTGGACCCAGCGCAGACCCCCGTTCGCCAGGCCGGGATGCCGGCGCCGCAGCGCGATGAGCTGCCGGTAGAGGTCGAGGCGGGCGGCGACCTCGGGATCCGACTCGGTGCCCCACGGCATCGGGGTGCGGCTCGCTTCACCGTCGGCGCCGACGAGGCCGAACTCGTCGCCGGCGAACAGCACTGGCATCCCCGGCAGTGTCATCGACAGGCCGACGGCCAGCGGAATGGCCTCCGCCGGTGCGTTGGTTGCGAAGCGGGCGGTGTCGTGACTGTCGAGGGTCTGCATGTTTCCCAGCCGCACGCGCCACGGGATGCCCGCCGTGAACCGGGTGACGGCGCCGACGAACTGTCTCGCGTCATAGCGGGGGATGCCGCCGACCGGTTGCCCGAAGAACCACGGCTCCGTCCGCTCCTGCCCGTCGCCGGTGAGGTAGGGCGTCCCCGTCGGCTCGCACAGCCACGCCCACAGCGGCCGCGCGAACGACGGGTAGGTCATCGCGCCGTGCCACCCGTCGCCGGTGAGGTCGCCGGATGCGTCGTTGGTGATCTCGGCGATGAGGATCGTGTCGGGATTCGTCTCGATCATCGTCTGCCGCGTCAGCTGCCGGACCTCGGCGTTCAGGTCGACGTCTCCGAGCCGCCCCGTCATGTTGGCGACGTCGATCCGCCAGCCATCGAGCGAGAACGGGGGGTTGAGCCACTGCGCAACGACCGAATCCGGCCCTTCGACGAATCGGCGACGCAGCTCCGACGAGGCCCAGTTGAACTTCGGCAGGGTGGGGGTGCCCAGCCACGACTCGTAGCGGGTGCGCTCGGCATCCGTGAAGTAGTAGAACTCGCCCTCGGGCGCTTCGGGATTCCCGAGCGCCGCCTGGAACCACTCGTGACGGTCGCCGGAGTGGTTCGTGGTGAGATCGCCGATGACACGGATGCCGCGCTCATGCGCAGCCGCAACGAGACGGATCAGCGCCTCATCCCCGCCGAGCAGCGGGTCGACGCGCGTGAAGCTCGACGCGTCATACCGGTGATTCGAGGCCGCAGGGAAGAAGGGGGTGAGGTAGAGCAGGTTCACACCGAGGTCGGCGAGGTGGTCGAGGTGCTCACGGATGCCGTCGAGGTCGCCGCCGTAGAACTGCTGCGAGCGCCCGGGCATGACAGGATCGACCGGTTCGTCCCACCTCGCGGGGATCGCCCAGTCGGGGGTCGGATGCCGATCCGCCGCCTCCGAGCGGGCGAACCGGTCGGGGAAGACCTGATACATGACGGCGTCGTACATCCACTCCGGCGGGGCGGGGTGAGCGACCAGGGCGAAGTCGTCGGCGTCGCGGGTTTCGAGATCGGACAGGCCGGCCTGGTTGAGCCACTCCACGCGGCCGGACTCGTGGACGAGCAGCCAGCGGTAGCCGTGCCGGCGGTTACGCACGACGATCGGGGCCTCCCACCAGCTCCAGCCGTCGGCGGTCCCGAGTTCGGTCGCCTCAGTCCAGGCGGGTTCGTGGTCGGGATTGGAAAGAGTGCGTACTGCCCGCAGCGCGGGATAGTCGGCGGGAACACGCAGTCGAACGCGAACGAGCTCACCGAGCGCGGGCGTCTGGGTGGAGACGTGGAGGGGCGATCCGTCGTGGTGTGGCAGCAGGGTGGGCGTGGTCATGATCGGTCCGTTTCGAGAGGTCGGCGCGGTGCACCGTCGGTCGGGGAATCGTGGTTGCACGGCCGCGGCCATGACAGAGCCCTCAGATTGTTCTTCAGTTATGGAGTCGGGTTCTTGCGGGTCAGCGCCTCGAGCCGAGATGGATGGCGGCAGCGGCGCCCGGGTCCAGGTCGAACACAGCGATGCCACCGGAGACGGAGTACTCACTTCCGGCGCACCCGCCGTCGCCGGCGGCATCCGGTCCCCCGGTGATGACATCACAGTAGGCACCGTCGGGCATCGTCGTGGGGACCTCGATGCTCTGGATGTCGTCGCCGACGTTCACGGCGACGACGCCGCGACCTTCGCGCTCGAAACCGTAGGCGTCGCCGGAGTCGACTCCCGGCATCCGGGGCGCGTCCCCCGCCATCGCGCGGAACTCGAGCATGCCGCGGATCGCCGGCCAGCTCTGCACGCACGTGCGCTCACCGTCGGCGAGATCGGATACGGGGCCCGTCGTGTCCGCACAGCTCGCATCAAGGACGCGGCCGTCGGCATCCGTGGGTGCTCCGGCATCCCGGTCACTGAAGGCGTACCCCGAATAGAGGACGGGGGTGCCGTAGTCGTCGGCGAGCATGAGCGCGTTCGCGATGATGTAGAGCTGCGGATCGCGCGCTGTGACGTTCGCTTCGCCCCGCTCGGTGTCGTGATTGTCGACGAACACGATGGCCGCCTCCGAGGGAACCTGTTGCGGGCGGTCATCGGAGAGAACGGGATCCGAGAAGACCCCGTTCTCGAGGGGCGGGGTGAGCTCGCGGGCGTACGTGAATTCGAAGACCTCCCCGAATCCTTCGTACTCTTCAGGCGCGATCGGTTCACCGGCCCCGCGGATGACCTCGCTCATGATGCGGGTACCCTGCGGCAGCTGCGAGACGATGGCCTCGACATCCGTCGCGGGAATGTGTTTGGCGGCGTCGATCCGGAATCCCGACACCCCGAGCGAGAGCAGATCCTCGAGGTAGGCGCCGATCGTCGCACGCACCGTGGGGCTCGCGGTGTCGAGATCCGCGAGGTTCACCAGTTCACAGTTCTGCACCTGCTCGCGGTTCTTATAGAGCTGGATGTCGTCGTTCGCTGTCAGCCCGCAGCGGTGGAAGTCGGACTCCGTGTACAGCCCCGGGTAGTCGTAGTGCGCGTACGCTGTGCCGGCGTACCCAGCGCCGGGTTCGTCCTGGCCGGTCATGTGGTTGATGACGGCATCCGCGATCACCTCGACACCGGCGGCGTTGCAGCGCTGCACCATGTCGGCGAACTCGTCCCGGGTTCCCAGGCGCGACTCGAGCTGGTAGCTCACGGGCTGGTACGACGCCCACCACTCGTCGGCGGCGATGTGCTCCTGCGCTGGCGAGAGCAGCACCCACGCGATCCCGGCGGGCGCGAGCGTTGTCTCACACTCCTTGGCCACAGAGGTCCACGGCAGCTGGAAGAGCTGGATGCCGACATCCGGTGCGGCAGGCTCGGGGACCTCGATCGAGGCCTGCGTGCAGCCGGCGAGCAGAAGCACCGCGGCCGAGACGGCGGCGACCACCGCCCCGGCGCGGGCGCGAAGGCCCGACATCCGTTACTTCACACTTCCCGCAGTCAGGCCCCCGACGATGTAACGCTGCAAAGCCAGAAACAGGGCGACCGGCAGGATGGCGGCCAGCACCGCACCGGCGGCGAACACCGACCAGTTCTTCGAGAACTCGTCCGAGATGAACTTGTACAGGCCGACGGCGAGCGTCTGCTTATCGGGATCGATCAGGATGACGCTCGCGAGCACGAATTCGCTCGAAGTCCCGATGAACGACAGCAGCCCGACCACCGCAAGGATCGGAGCGACCAGGCGCAGGATGATCGTGAAGAAGATCCGCGCGTGCCCCGCACCATCGATCTTCGCGGCCTCGTCGATCGACGACGGAACCGTGTTGAAGAACCCGTACATGAGATAGGTGTTCACCCCGAGCGCGCCGCCGAGATACACCATGATCAGCCCGATCTGGGAGTTCAGCCCGATCGCCGGGAAGATATCACCGATCGCCACCATCAGCAGGAAGATCGCGACGACGGCGAGCAGCTGGGGGAACATCTGCACCACCAGAAGCGTGGTGAGGCCCACGCGACGCCCCGTGAACCGCATGCGCGAGAAGGAATACGCCGCGAGCGCGCCGAGGAACACCGTTCCGGCCGCCGTGACGAGCCCGATCACGAGCGTGTTGACGAACCACGCGCCGTAGGGATGCTGGGCACTGGTGAACAGCGAGACATAGCTGTCGAGACTCAGGCGCTGGAAGAGGCCGTTGGCCGTCAGCAGCGTGCCGTTGGGGTTGAAGGATGCCGAGATGACGTACAGCAGCGGGAAGATCGCGAAGATCCCCACCAGGATGCCGATCAGGTGGCGCCATCCGGTCTCGCGGAAGTAGCGGCGGAACGGCCGTTTGGGCGCGGGGGCACCGCCGGGGACGCCGGCTCCCCCGCTGCCGCCGTCGCGGCTCGAGGTGATCTCGGTGTCTTCGTCGGCGACCTTCTCGAGAAGGCCCTTGGCGGCCGGGGCGCCGGGACGGAAGTCGCTCATGTCAGTTCAACTCCTCAAGTGCCTTGGTCTGTCGGAACGCGATGATCGAGATCGTGCCGACGATGAGGAAGATGATGATCGAGAACGCGCTCGCCAACCCGTAGTCGGCAGTCGAACCGACGAAGGCGACCTTGTAGACCATCGTGATCAGGATGTCGGTGGCGCCGACGTTGACGCCGGCTGTCGCATCCCGGGGCCCACCGCCGGTGAGCATATAGATGAGGCTGAAGTTGTTGAAGTTGTAGGCGAACGAGGCGATCAGCAGCGGTGCCACGGCAACCAGCAGCAGTGGGAACTTGATGCTGCGGAAGACCTGCCACGCGTTGGCCCCGTCGACCCGGGCAGCTTCCTGCAGGTCATCAGGGATTGACTGCAGCGCGCCCGTGCAGATGAGGAACATGTACGGGAATCCGAGCCAGAGATTCACCAGGATGATGCTGAACTTGGCCAGCCACTCGTTCGTGAGCCACGGGATGTCGGCGCCGCCGAACAGGACGACGTTGATGAAGCCGAACTCCTGGTTCATCATGCCCGCCCAGACGAGCGCCGAGAGGAACCCGGGGAACGCGTATGGGAGGATCATGAGGACCCGGTAGTACTTCTTGGACTTCATTCGCGGATCGTTGAAGACGATCGCGAGGAACAGTCCCAGCACAAAGGTCGTCGCCACCGAGAGGAAGG
Source organism: Microbacterium sp. UBA1097 (assembly GCF_002313585.1). NCBI lineage: Bacteria > Bacillati > Actinomycetota > Actinomycetes > Micrococcales > Microbacteriaceae > Microbacterium > Microbacterium sp. UBA1097. Next base: position 93,496 of record NZ_DCBW01000012.1, read on the forward strand.
CGAAGACGAACGTCCAGATGAGTACCGAGAAGAACGGTCCGCGAATGGACTCTTCGGTGAAGGCGCGCGTGAAGTTGTCGAAGCCGACGAAGATCTGCCAGCCGGGAAGCAGTTCCGTGCCGTCCTCGGCGGTGAAGGCGCCGGTGCCGATGTCGTAGTAGACCGTGCCCGTCCGGGTGTCGGTCATCGTATCTGCCTGCTCGTCGTACACGAGCTTGGACAGGTAGACGTACGCGCTGGAGCCGTCGGGGGTGCGCAGCGACCCGTCGTTGGGGTCTTCGCTGATCTGCACCGCCATCGCGGCGATCTGCTGCTGGTTCGCGACGATGTCGGCGAACGTGAAGCTGTTGTAGCCGTCGAGACCGACAGCCTTGCCGCCGTCCATCTGGGCGTTCTCGACCGGCTCGAGCGGGTTCTCGTCATTTCCGATCTCGACGCCCCCGTCAGGGTCGGTGACCAGGAACGACAGCTCCCCGAGCTGTTCAACGATCGTGAGCTTGTAGGCGGGGGAATCGGGCACCCGCTCCTGCGCTTGGAGGAGGAGCGCGTTGACGGCGGCGTCCTTGTCACTGTTGTGACCGGTGCCGTAGTTGGTGAAGGCGACGTAGGCGGTGTAGCCGGCCGCGAAGATCTGGAAGACGAAGAGGAAGATGAGCCCTGGAATCAGGTACTTCGCGGGCAGGTTTCCGCGGCTGAAGTAGATGTAGTTCGCGAAGCCCGTGATGAGCAGGATGACGACGATCGGCACCCACTGCTGGCTCTGCATGAGCACGAGCACGGAGTAGAGCGCGAGCGCGTCGATGATCGCCATCGCGACGATCTTCAGCAGCAGGACCTTCCAGCCGACGCCGGCAGTCTCGGCGATGCGGCGGGCGCGCTGTGAGCGCTTCTCACGCCGCGGGTCGATCGCGGGGTCGCGATTCTCGGTGGTCGGAGCAGACATCCTCATCCCTCTTCCTGAGCAGGGTACGAGGTGGGGTGGCGCTTACGCACCACCCCACCTGCGTGGATCGGATTACTCGATCGCTGCCTGGACGTCGGCCGCCATCTGCGTCCACAGCGCCGGCGCGTCGCCGCCGTTGATGATCGCAGCCTCGGTCACGCCCCAGTACTGCCAGACCGAGCCCATCTCGGGGATGCTCGGCATCGGCACGGCGTTGGCGCCGACCTGGCCGAACCCGGCGACCACGGGGTCGCTCGCTTCGACCTGGTCGAAAGCGGCCGTCAGCGCCGGGGCGCGGCCGCCGACCTCGTAGAGGGCAATCTGCACGTCTTCGCTACCGACGTAGTTGACGAGGAACTCGTTGGCAGCGAGGGTGTTCTCGCTCTCCGAGCTCAGGAAGAAGCCCTGCACGCCGGCGAACGGCTGAGCGTCCTGGCCACCGGCCGAGGGGATCGCGTCGACGGAGAAGTTGATCCCCGCCTCTTCGATCGCCGGGACGTTCCACGGGCCGGTCAGGAAGAACGGCGACTTGCCCGAGGTGAAGTTCTCCAGAGCGAGGTCACCGGTGATGTTGGTGTTCAGGATGCCGGCAGCACCCTGCTCGCCTAGCCAGTTCGCGAACTCGACGCCACCTTCGTTGCCGATCTGCAGGTCGTCGGCGTTGTAGCTGCCGTCGGCGTTCTGACCGAACACTGGCGCACCGAACGAGGTCTGGAAGGGGTACAGGTGGTACGGGTCGGCGGCTTCGGGGTCAAGGCCCACGAGGAAGGGGTACTCGGTACCGGCGGCCTGACCCTTGGCGATCATGTCGTTGTAGTCGGTTGCAGCCTCGGACACGAGATCCGTGTTGCGGATGAGGGCGATGTTTTCGATCGCGTAGGGAACGGCGTAGGTCTGGCCGTCGTAGGCCCAGGCGTTGATGGCGACATCCTCGAAGTCGCCCGCCTTGTCGCCGAGCTCGACCGGTGCCACGACACCGTTGGTCACGAGGGTTCCCAGCCAGTCGTGCGCGCCCACCGCGATGTCGGGGCCTTCACCGGTCGGAACCTGCTGGACGAACTGGTCGCGGATCTCGCCGAACTCCTTCTGGACGAGCGTGACCTCGACGCCGGTCTGCTCGGTGAAGTCGGCAGCCGCCGCCTCGAGCACGCCTGCACGGTCGGCGTCGACCCACACGGTGATGGAGCCGGACATGTCCGGCGCCGTGGTCTCGCCACTGTCTGAGCTGCCCGCGCAACCGGCGAGGGTCAGAGATGAAATCGCAGCGATCGCGCCCAGGGCGACGATGCTCCTCGTGTTCACCTTCATTGGTGTGTGCCTCTCTTGAGTGCTGATGTGATCGGCCGTCGCGAGTGTTCCGCGTCGAACCAGTGTGCTCACGGGTTCTGCAAGCGCTTACATTTGTATCATCCGCGTGACAATAATGCGAGAAGACGGTTGGTCATCGATATCAGTTCGTGACTTCCCACAACGGTGGAAGCGCTTCCATGCCCTAACCCCCGTAGACTTTCGACATGGCTGATTCATCCTTCGACATCGTGAGCAAGGTCGACCACCAGGAGGCCGACAATGCCCTCAACCAGGCCCGCAAAGAGGTCGAGCAGCGCTACGACTTCAAAGGCACCGACGCCTCGATCGCCTGGAGCGGTGAGCAGATCCTCATCAAAGCCAACTCCGAGGAGCGCGCGAAGGCCGTGCTCGACGTGTTCCAGTCGAAGCTGATCAAGCGCGGGATCTCCCTGAAGAGCCTCGACACGGGTGAACCGACGGCCAGCGGCAAGGAATACCGCATCGTCTCGAGCCTGAAGGACGGGATCTCTCAGGAGAACGCGAAGAAGATCGGCAAGATCATCCGCGACGAGGGCCCCAAGTCGGTGAAGTCACAGATCCAGGGCGATGAGCTGCGCGTGCAGTCCAAGAGCCGGGATGACCTGCAGGAAGTCATCCGGATCCTGAAGGCAGCCGACCTCGACGTCGACCTGCAGTTCGTCAACTACCGCTGATCCGCCCCGAACACCTCCGTGGTGGCGGCTAGGCGGATGCCGAGTCGTGGGGCTCGGCCGACTCGTCGAGCTGACGCAGGCGTTCGATGAGGTCGGTGACCTGCGCCTCCGTGAACAGGGCATCCGGCCCCTCGGAAGCGACTCCCGTGAATGGGTCTTCGTAGAGTCGACGCGGGTCGAGGTGGCCCGCGATCGTGAGCTGCTCGACGATGAGATCGACGAACACGTGCTGGCGGTGTGTGAAACCGGATGCCGCCACGAAGTCACTGAGCGCGGCTTCGGCCGCTGAACGATCGAGCCCGACGATCGAACGGATGAGTCGCCCGAGGCCGCGTGCTTCGTCGGCCTGAGCGCGCAGCTGCTCGGCATCCACTCCCCCGACGCTGATGAGGATCGCCTCGAGTTCGGCGAGATCGACGGCGGTGAGTTCGCGTCCGGTCCGAAGCTTGCGCAGCGCGAGGTTGTCGCGATGCGCCACGAGGAATCCGAGGATCTTCTCGCGAAAAGCGCGACGGTCCAGCCCCGGCATGACCCGCGCGATGTCGACGTCGCGGCGCTCGGCGATCGTGTCGGCGAAGTCCGTGTACATCGGATGCTGGCCGCTGGCATCGATCAGACGCACGAGCCCGCGCAGGCCTATGCGGACAGACTCCAGATAGGTGAGGCTCGCGGCATCCCACCACTCTGGATCGGTGATGGCGCTGAGCAGCGCAGCCTGCTGATCAACGGCCGGGATGCCGCGGCGCTGAAGCAACGCGGCAGCGACGTCGCCGACCCGTGCAACGATCAGCTGCGGCACCGGGTCGCCGCCGGCAACGGCGACCTGCGCCTCGAGCAGCAGCAGGTCGAACCTCTTCGCCGCTTCGTCGGTGTCGGTTTCGGAGGCCGTCGGTAGTCCCGCGAGGGCGGCGGCGCCATCCACGTCGGCGGGAGTGAAGTGCTGCCACGCCTGGGCGGGGGTGAAACGGTCGACGGCGCGCAGATGCTTGCGAACGAGGAAGTTCTGGCGGTTCATGCCTCCCACCGCGGCGTGAAGGCGCGTCGCGAGCTGGTCACGCAGCGGCGCAGCATCCGTGTCGTCGCGACCCGCGAGCAGTCCCAGCAGTCGCAGGCGTGCGAGGAACGCGCGCTCCGAGACGGATACCGTTCGATGACCGGAAGCCTCGGGAATGTCGGCGTTGAAGTACTCGATGTTGCCGCACACGTCGAAGATGATGAAGTCAGTCTTCGGCTTGCCGGGCCCGTACAGGTCGGGACGCAGTCGGGTGCCGCGTCCGACCATCTGCCAGTACTTCGTCTGCGAATGCACCGGCTTGAAGAATACGAGGTTGACGACATCCGGGATGTCGATGCCGGTGTCGAGCATGTCGACGGAGATGGCGATGTGGGGCTTCGCGCCCGGGGTCGAGAACCTGTCGATGAGGTCCTGAACGTAGGGCCCCGAGGCGTGCGTGATGATCGCCGCCGTCTGGCCGCGTTGCTCGGGGAAGTTCGCGTCGAAGCGTTCCTGGATGAACTCGGCGTGCTTCTGGTTCTTCGCGAAGATGATCGTCTTGCCGAGCACGTCGCCGCCCTGGACGTACTGTCCCTCATCGACGAGGATCTCGAGGACCTTGTCGACGGTGTCTTCGTTGAACAGCCAGCGGTTCAGGACTGCGGCATCCACCTCGTCGGGGATGTCGCCGTCCTGCCATTCGAGGGCGTCCCACTGCTCGCGTTCCTCGTCGCTGAGGTCGGCGTAGCGGATGCCGCGACTCATGAACCCGAGGTCGATGACGCGAGCTCTCGGCGGCACGAGGAAACCTCCCGCGATCGCGTCGTCGAGTTCGAAAGCGTCGGTGGGTACTCCATCGTCGAGCTCGAAGAGTCGATACGTGTTGTGGTCGATGTCGGCTCGGGGTGTTGCGGTGAGACCGACGACGAGCGCGTCGAAGTAGTCGAAGATCTCGCCGTACCGGTTGTAGATCGATCGGTGTGCCTCGTCGACCACGATGAGATCGAAGTAGCCGGGGCCGAAGCGGCGCAGGTTGTCGTCTCCCGCGTCGATGAGGTTCATCACCGTCGCGTACGTGGAGACGAAGACACGGCCCTCGCTGTCGCGGTCGGTGAGCAGGTTCACGGGTGCACTGTCGGGCAGGTGCGTCTTGAAGGCGCCGACCGCCTGGTTCACGAGCGCGGTGCGGTCGGCGAGGAACAGCACCCGCTTGACCCAGTTCGCGCGCTGCAACACGTCGACCAGCGCGATCACGGTGCGGGTCTTGCCGGTTCCGGTGGCCATGACGAGCAGGGCTCGGCGCCGCTTGTGCTCGAACGCGTCGCTCACAGCGCGAATGGCGCGCAGCTGGTAGGACCGCTCGACGATTCCCCGATCGACCGCGACGGTCTCGAGGGGTCTGAGCATCGTGCGCCGCTGCACGGCCAGCAACAGTTCGTCTTTCGTGAGGAATCCTGCGACCTTGCGTGGAGGGTAGCGTCGGTCATCCCAGTACCAGGTGTCGTACCCGTTCGTGTAGAAGATGAGCGGGCGCTGGCCGGTGTCGCGTTCGAGGGCATCCGCGTAGATCGCGGCTTGCTCACGGCCCTCTTTCGCGCTCGTCGAGGTGCGCTTCGCTTCGACGACGGCGAGCGGCTTTCCGTCATCACCCCACAGCACGTAGTCGACCTTGCCGGTGCCCGACGGGCTCGGGATGCCGGTCACCGGCCACTCGCGGTCGCGGGCATCATCGAGCGGCCAGCCCGCTTCGTGGAGCAGCAGGTCGATGAGCTGTTCGCGGGTCTGGGCCTCGGTCGCGTCGGTCGGATCCGCGATTTTGTGCGTGGTGCTGCGTTGGGCGTTCTCGGCCTTGAGCCGCGCGATGTCTGCGCGTAACTCCTCAATTTCGGCCTGCGCTTTGGCGCCGAGCGCCGCCGCTTCGCTCAATTGCGCACGGGCGTTGTCGAACTCGGCTTGGATTTTGAGGAGTTCGCTACGTGCTTGTCGTACGACTGACTCGGGTGCCGGTGGCACGCGGTCGAACGCGAATGGTGCCGGCTGCGGTGCTGCCGGGTCGCCATAGCAATGGTGAAGCCAGAGGCACACGCGGTGCAGCTGCTCGAGGGAGCCGCGCGCCCGCGCGAGCGGCATCTCGTCATCCTTGTGGACGGCGTCGTTGCCGACGAGACGGATGATCTTGAGGCTGCCGCAGATCGAGTCGCCGACGGTGTCGCGGAACGCCCTCTGCGCGGTCAGGTTGGCGAAGGTGTCGTCGTAGGGGCGCTCGAGGTTCTCGGCGGAGTAGATCCAGGCGGTGAAGAGTTCGGCAGCGCGTCGAGCGTACGTGGCGGATGCCCGCGGGTCGGCGCGTAGATAGGCTTCGGCGCGCGCAGCGGCGTCACCGACCTGCGGCCACGCCTGCGCGACGAAGTCGAAGTTCCCCACCGAACGGCTCCTCTGTCAGGAGTCGCCGGCCGACCCCTTGAGCCGATGCTACTGGGACCGTCAAGCCGCGTTGGGGTAGAAGGTGGGGAGGTGTCGTTCGGGCTTCACGATGTATCGGCGCCCGTGTGGGGATACCCATTCCAGGGACCCGTCACCCAGGTGGGTGATCTGCCACCCGCCGTGATGCTTCACGGTGTGGTGGCCCTGGCAGAACGGTGCCGTGTTCGTCACCGATGTTTCCCCGCCGTCTGCCCACGCGACCGAATGGTCGATCTGGCACTGCGACGCTGGTTTCGAGCATCCCGGTCCCATGCACCGGTCAGCCCGCCACTTCACCAGTTTCGCGAGCTCCGGTGGTGGCCGGTACTTTGTGCGCCCGACACTGATGACGGCCCCGGTTTCGGGGTGGGTCAGTACCCGCATCCACCCTGACGCGTTACCGGCGAGCTCCCGGGCGGTCTCGATCGGGATCGGGCCGACCCCCTCCACCTCCGCCGGGTCGGTCACCCCGTCGACGCCGAGGAGCGCGAGGGCGGGGACGGTGACGACAACGGTCGCGCGGATCCCGCGCGCCTGCTCCGGGTGTTGGGGAACGGTCCCGTCGATGAGGAGGTCGCAGAACACGTCAGCGCGGATCTCATCCAGACTCCGTTCCGACCCATCCCCCGGTTCCCCGCCTCGGGTCGAACCGCGGTCGTGGTCACGGATCACGACAGCTTTCTGGGTGACTCGCCCGTAGATCGCGTGGGCTTCCACCGACGGGACCAGAGCGTGCACCCACGACATCGAATCCCCCGCCGGCTCCACCATGATCCGACGCCCCCGCACCGCGACCTGGTGACGTTCCGTCAACGTGGGGGCGGTTTCCCGGTCAATCAGGCGG
>NZ_DCBW01000051.1:0-46937 GCF_002313585.1 Microbacterium sp. UBA1097
AACAAGGCACTACATATCAGGTGTGATGCCCAGGGACGTTGCTTCGTGAATCACTCCTGATCTGCTGACACGGGAAGGCCTCCCGTTGTGAAGTGGAGCTGTCTAAGGAACCGCTTCACGCAACAGGAGGCCTTCGTGTCCCACGCTAACGCTGCACTCACCCCACGCGCTCGGTTACGGCTGGCCAGACTCATCGTCGACGAGCGCTGGCCGGTCACCGTCGCGGCGAAGATGTTCATGGTCTCGCCGATCACCGCACGCAAATGGGCGACCCGGTATCGCACCGAAGGGCCGGCCGGGATGATCGACCGGTCCAGCCGCCCGCACACGATGCCGTCCAAGACACCGCCCGAGCTCGTCCGTCAGATCGTCCGACTGCGGTGGCGCCGCCGGCTCGGTCCGGTGCAAATCGCCGGTGAGCTGGGCGTCCCGGCCTCGACCGTCCACGCGGTGCTCACTCGCTGCCGCATCAACCGGCTGAGCCGCATCGACCGAGTCACCGGGGAACCGATCCGCCGCTACGAGCACGACCACCCCGGATCGCTCATCCACGTCGATGTCACCAAGTTCGGCAACATCCCCGATGGCGGCGGCTGGCGCTACGTCGGTAAACAGCAAGGCGATCGGAACCGGTCCGCGACCGTCGAACGCACCGGCGCGCCACGCTCAAAATGGCGTGGCCCACTGTTGGGCACCGCGTTCCTCCACACCGTCGTCGACGACTACTCCCGCGTCGCCTACGTCGAGATCTGCGCCGACGAGAAGGCTGACACCGCGATCGGAGTGCTCCGCCGCGCCGTCGCCTGGTTCAAAGACCGCAACGTCACGGTCGAGCGAGTCCTGTCCGACAACGGCTCGGCATACAAGTCCCACGCCTGGCGCGACGCCTGCGCGCAACTCGACATCCACCCAAAGCACACTCGCCCCTACCGGCCGCAGACGAACGGAAAGATCGAGAGATTCCACCGGACCCTCGCCGACGGTTGGGCCTACGCCCGCTTCTACCCGTCAGAAACCGAGCGCCGAAACGCGCTGCCGGGCTGGATCCACTTCTACAATCACCACAGGCGACACTCCGCAATCGGCGCCGCACCCATCAGCAGACTCAACAACCTCCCTGGGCATCACATCTAGGGACGCTCAGCCGGGCTGACCCCGTGTGGCAGACTCAACCTGTGGGTTCTGTTCGTGCGATGGTGCTGGCTCCGGTCATGGCGCTGTCCTTCCTCGGGCTGAGTGGGTGCACCTTCGGACCTCCCACTGCCGCACCGGAGACCTCAGCGTCCCCCTCCTCGTCGCCCTCGGCAACCATCCAGGGGCGTCAATCGACGCCGACCGCTACCCCCACTGCCACTCCGACCTCTCGTCCGACGCCCGCTCCGCCAGCACCGATCGATCCAGGTCACGGCGGCGGCACGGGCGGCTCCGGTCGTCCAACACCGCAACCGACCTCGAACCCCGACCCGGCGCCCTCGCCGACACCGACGCCGACGCCGACACCCACGATCCCGCCGGCGTGCCCCACCAGCAACACACCACCCGCGGATCCCGTTCTCGCGTTCGGCTCCATCGCCCAGTACTCACCGGTGCCGCTCGCACAGGGTCGGGACTGCACCGGATTCCGGGCCTACCTGTCAACCGGTCTCCCCCAGTACGACTCGCAGTCCTACGAGTTCTTCGGGCACCTCGTCGGTGACGACGGGAGCATCAACGCGATCGCGTTGATGTCGCAGGGAAACTCGGTCATCCCCGGCCTTCAGGTTCCCCTCCTCACCATTGAAGAATCAGGGCTCATCTTCAACCGGCTCGACCAGAACAGCGGACCCGCGTTCGGTGGAATCGACGGACTCGCCGACATCACGGTTCCCACGAGCATCACCTACCAGCCGTGGAGCATCCACGTCGAGCAGCAGAATCACGGCGAGCCGCCTCAGACGGTCGACATGCGGGTCGTTTCCGGATCCATCGGCGCCGTCGGCGCGATCTACGAGCTCACCGTCTCGGTCGACACCGGAATTTACCAATCCGGCGTCAGCGAGCCGACCTCCCTGACCATCCGCGCGCGTGACACGACAGGGATCATCCAGTGGGGATACGGACCCAACGGGTTCTTCCCGCTGTGGATGTTCGATGGGATGCCGCTCCCGGCATCCGGTGGCCCGATCGCGACCGCCGACCAGCGCACCCGGATCATGAACGACTACGGCGGGGACATCGGAAGCTACCTCGCCGCCACAGGCGACCCGATGACCGGCCAGGGCTCGCACTACTACTCGATGCCGCTCGTCGAGGTCGAGTCGTGGTCGATTCAGATCGGATCGACCTACGCGGGAGGCGGCACCGGAGGCGTGCTGTTCTTCGACGATCTCACCGAGACGTACAACGATTCCGCCAAGTACATCGTCAGCAACGGGTACGCATGGACGGAGTTCTCGGTCCAACTACCCGACACCGACCAGGGCATGCTGATCGCGGTGACCGGCCAGCAGGACGTTGGGAACCTCTACTACGCCATGCTCGGCGGAGCCGGATCTTCCCAGTCAGGCAATGGCACCCTTCAGCCGACCGCCAACTGGCCGCAGGGCGCGATCCACATCACGCCGGATCCGACGAGCACGTGGACCTCGCCGCATAGCTGCTACGTCTATGAGCTGTCCTACGCCGTGAAGCTGGATGCCTCGGCATCGCGACCCGCGGCCGACCTCGTCTTCAACGCCACCGCCCAAGACCAGGAGCTGAACGCACTCGGGCGCGCCGTCTACGAGGGGCTGTTCTCGTACTCCGGCACACTCGACGGCAACGCGGTCAGCGGATACGCCTGGGGCGAGATCCAGGGGCGCCCGCCGGCTGGTCATCCGACGCCGCCGAACTGCTGAAGCCAAACGCAGAACGGGCCCCTCCGCAACTCTGCCCGGAGGAACCCGTTCTCATCGTCACGTGCTGCCACGCTCTCCCAGCGCCGGGAATCGACTCATCCGACATCCGGTACGCACGCGCGCTGCACGCGAAGCCTGCTACCCCACCTTGTGAAGCCACACCACTGGCGCGTCGTCACTGGCGTGACGAAACGGCTCGAGTTCGTCATCCCATGCCGAACCGAGCGCGACCTGCAGTTCGCGCTGCATGTCATGAACGTCCCGTATCGCCAGTTCCAGCGCGTACCGGACGCGGTCTTCCCCGACGACCACGTTGCCTGCGGCATCCGTCTGCGCATGATGGATGCCGAGGTCCGGCGTGTGCATCCACCGAGCGCCGTCTGAGGCGGCCGACGGATCTTCGGTCACCTCGAAACGCAGGTGCTCCCAACCGTGCATGGCTGACGTAATCGCAGCTCCCGTGCCGACAGGTCCTGACCAGAAGTACTCAGCGCGCCGCGCGCCGGGCAATACCGGCTGGTCGGCCCAGTCGAAGCTCACCGCGCGACCGAGCGCGCGTCCCACCGCCCACTCCAGGTGGGGGCACAACGCCCGCGGCGCGGAGTGAATCATCACCACACCGCGCGTCATTGATGTAGCCATATTGATCTCCGTTCTGAGGTGCGTCTTCCCCAACGTCCTCAGGAGATCTGTGGCTGTTCTGTTATTGGGCCCATTATCGCCCGGGGCGACCCGAATCACAAGCCTGTGATTCACCGGTGCAGGGCGCGATATTCGGGCTTTGCCGGAGCCCGTCCGTCTGAAAGGCTGAACCCGGGGGCAACATGCGGCTCTCGGCGCGCGCTTGTTCGAGCGCGCGCCTGAACCAAAAGAAGACATCCATGGAGGCAGCCGGTTTTGTCGGCATTCTGATCATCATCGGGATAGCAGTCGTTGCGGCGATCATCATCGCGCTCATCGGCCTCCTGTTGGCGAAGGCGTGGATCAAGGTCGCTCGCGCGGACGAGGCCCTTGTCATCTCGGGCCGCAAGCAGCGAGTGCAGACCACGGTGATGGATGCCGACGGCACGAGCCGATCGGAGATGTCCGAATCCCCGGTCACCGTGATCGTCAACGGCAAGTCACTGGTCAACCCCATCACGCAGCGTCACGAGATCATCTCCCTGCGTTCTCGCCAGGTGTCGTTGAACGCCGAGGCGCAGTCGCTCGACAATGTGACGCTCAACGTCGATGGCGTTGCGATCGTCAAGATCGGGTCCGACCCGGTGTTCGTCCGCCGTGCCGCCGAGCGTTTCGCGTCACAGGACAAGGCGATCGAACAGTTCACCACGGAGCAGCTTGAGGGAGCGCTGCGCGGAATCGTTGCGACGCTGTCGGTCGTCGAACTCATGCGCGAGCGCAAGAAGTTCTCGGATCAGATCGCCGCCGATGTCTCTCAGGAGCTCGCCGAGCAGGGCCTCATCCTCGACTCGTTCCAGATCAAGGGAATCACTGACGCGATGGGCTACATCCAGTCGCTCGGCGCACCCGAGATCCAGGCCAAACGCCAGGCCGCCGAGATTGCGCAGACCAACGCCGACCGCGCGATCAATCAGAAGAACATCGCGAACCAAGAAGCGAACCTGATCGAGCAGACGGCGCTGGACACCAATACCGCCAATGCGAATGCCGGTATCGGTCGCGCCCGCGCCGAGGCCGAACAGGCTGAGCAACTCGCGAGAGCCCAGGCTGAGCAGGCGGTTCTGCAGCAGCAGGCCGAGAACCGGCAGGCACAGCTGGATGCCGACGTCAAGCGCGTCGCCGACGCTCAGCGATACGAGGCTGAGACGCGTGCTCAGGCCGAGCTCTACACTCGCGAACGTGCCGCAGAGGCTGCCGCGATCGAGAAGATCAAAGAAGCTGAGGCTCGCACCCGAATCGCCGAGCAGCAGGCTGAAGCGGATCGGGCCCGCGCCGCCGGTGAGGCAGCCGCTGCCGAGGCGCGCGCCGCCGGTGAGGCCAGCGCACTGCGCGCCCTCGCGGACGCAGAAGCCACCGCGCGGCGCCTGCGCGCAGAGGCCGAGGCCGACGCGATCCGGGCCGAAGGTCAGGCGCGTGCCGAGTCGATCGAAACCGAGGCCGAAGCCATCGCTTCGAACCAGGAGGCGATTCTGTCTCAGCGCGTGCTCGATGTGCTCCCCTCGATCATGGCGGAGTTCGCGAAGGGCTACTCCGCCATCGGCAACGTCTCGATCGTCGGTGGCGGATCCGGCGAGGAGGGCGCATCCCGCGTCATCGGGGCCGACAGCGCGACAGCCATGAAGTCGGTTTTCGACAGTGTTCAGGCGGCAACCGGCATTGACCTCGCCACCATCATCCAGGGGCAGGCCGTCGGCCGTGCCTTCGGCTCCGGTATGGCGGATGCCGCCGCGAGCGAACCCGTGCAAGTAGCCACCTCCCGGCGCACAACCAAGCCGAAGGCGGAATAGCGTTCGGCGGCAACACCCGCCCACCCCCAGGCGCGCTCTCGGCAACACCCCCGACAACGAACAGAACCCCGCCAGACGGCGGGGCTCTGCTCGTAGGGCGGGTGGGACTTGTCCCTTTCGCCCCTCCACGGCTCGCTACGCGATCCGCGGAGCCTCCGGCGAATGGGGCCCACCCACAAGGTGCGTTCGCGGCAACACCCCCGACAACGAACAGAACCCCGCCAGACGGCGGGGCTCTGTTCGTAGGGCGGGTGGGACTTGAACCCACGATCGTCGGGTTATGAGCCCGCTGCCTTGACCAGCTTGGCCACCGCCCCCTGCCAGATCAGCGTACCGGGCGTGCGCTCACGACGCGGACTTCGAACCGTCTGCCGATCAATCGTCCGAGGAGCTTCCGCGCGTGAACGGTAGCTCGAGGCTGTCGCTGATCACCTGGGGGTGGTTGCGCGCCAGGCTGATCACTCCGTATACGGCGAGGGCGCCGGCGACCCCGAACCCGATGAAGGCCCACAGCGGCGCAGTCTCGGCTTCCTGCAGCACGACGAGCCCGATGACCACCGCCACGATCGGGTCGATCACCGTCAGGCCCGCGATCACGAGATCGGGTGGCCCGAGGCTGTACGCCGTCTGGACGAAGTACGCACCGACCGCCACCGCCGCCAACAGGGCGACGACGCACAGCAGAGTGAGCCAGTCGAAGTTCTGGTCCCGGATCCGGCTCAGGACCACCTTCGCGAGTGTCGCCACGAAGCCGTAGAGAACGCCTGAGGCGACGATGTAGAACAGCGCTAGACCGTGCTTGCGGAACACGAGCCAGAGAACGGCGAAAATGACGATGGTCACCGCCAGCAGACCGAGGATGACCAGCAGCTGCGCCTGCGTGACGGGGCGCTCGGTGGCAAAGAACGCGGCGATCGTCACGAAGATGAAGATCCCGCCCACTGCCGCGATGATCGATCGAATCGACTGGCGCGTGGGGCGATGCCCACTGATGCGGGCGTTGAGCAGGGTGGTGATGACCAGCGAGACGGCTCCGAGCGGTTGCACCAGGATCAGCGGCGCCACCGAAAGCGCCGCGAGCTGGCAGACGATCGCGAGCCCCAACATGATGGTGCCCGCCAGCCACGATGGCCGCCGCAGCAAGTTCAGAAGATGATTGCGATCGAGCCCGTTCCCGCCAGAGCGGCCGGTGAGCTTCTCAACCTTCTGGACGCCCCGGTACTGATACTGGGCACCGAACGACATGAAGATGGCGCCGAGCAGCGCAAGGGGAATCCCGGCGAGGATCGCGGGGTCGCGGAACGCCTCAGTGATCTGGTCGGTCACGCTTGCCGACACGGTCAGGAGGAGCACGATTCGACCCTATCCCGGCGTCGGCCAGACGCCGTGTGTCTCAATAGGCTTGTCGCATGGCTGTTCTCCCGATCCGCATCATGGGCGATCCCGTCCTCCACGCTCCCGCCACTGCCGTCGCGGAGATCAGCGATGACATCCGTCAGCTCGTCGCTGACATGTACGAGACGATGGATGCCGCTCCTGGCGTCGGCCTGGCGGCCCCGCAGGTAGGCGTAGGGCTTCGGATCTTCACCTACAGCTACACCGATGACGACGGTGCACCGTGGCGAGGCGTGGTCATCAACCCGGAGCTGTGGATCACTCCCCTGGAACCGGGCGAGCCCGATCCCGATGAGGAGTCGGAGGGATGCCTCTCGTTCCCGGGTGAGCGGTTCCCGCTGCGCCGCTCCGAGCGTGCCCGGGTCACCGGGATCGATCTCGACGGCCAGCCCGTCGACATCGAGGTCGACGGATGGCGTGCCCGCATCCTGCAACACGAATTCGACCACCTCGACGGTGTGCTCTACCTGGACCGGCTCGGTGACCGCGACTGGCGCACCGCCCAGAAGATCTCCCGCAAACAGGGCTGGGGCACACCAGGGAAGTCGTGGATGCCAGGAGTCGACGACCTCGACGCCTGAACGGAAGACGAGGGTATGGAGTAATGGCTCCCCGGCTTGGACTCGAACCAAGAACCTATCGGTTAACAGCCGATTGCTCTGCCAATTGAGCTACCGAGGAAAATGCCCGCCGCAGCGGGCAACCCCACTATCTTAGCAAAGCCGACGGGGTTTCAACGACGCGAGCCAGGCCCTCGTCGCGCCGTCAGGACACGACGAAGCGGCGGTCTGCTTCTGCGCTCGGCGTCCAGATCAGATCGTTCGTACCGTGGCCGAAGGCGACGACGTGCCCACCGCGCAGCACGAGCACGTTCGCGTCGAGTTCCTTCACGGCTTCGGGGTCATGCGTGGAGACGACAGCTGCCATGCCGGTGTCATCTCGTCGCCGCGTGATGGCCTCGCGCGCGGCTTTGCGGACTTCGACATCGAGATTCGCGAACGGTTCGTCGGCCACGAGAATCCGCGGGTCGACGACGAGGCCTCGGGCGAGCGCCACACGCTGGCGCATCCCCGCCGAAAGCTCGTAGGGGAACTTGTTCGCAACGCCCAGGGGAAGCATGAGCTCATCGAGCAGGCCCGCGACGCGGATCGCGAGGGCCTTCTGGTTGATTCGCCGCTCCCTCGAGGTGATCGGCTCGGCGATGACCTCCGAGACCGTCAGCCGGGAGGGCAAGTGTGCGCCGGCTGATTGAGGCAGGTAGCCGGCGAAATATGTCAGTTCGCGGATCGCCCTGCCGGGGCGCCGGACCGAGATGCCATCGACGAGCGCGTCTCCCCCGGTGACCGACACGCCTTCGTGCGCGCGACCAGCAAGCACCGAAAGGAGGCTCGATTTTCCGGCGCCGGTAGGACCCATGAGCGCAAGAACCGAGCCGCGAGCGACAGTGAAGGTGATCCCGTCGATGAGCTTGTCGGTCTCGCCGCGACCGGTGTGACTGATCGAGAGGTCCGAGCACACGATCGCCGCTTCGGTGGCTCTGCGACGAGGAGACATACCCTCATCCTGCCGTGCCGTTGCGCTGGGATCCAGTCCAGAGTCCCGGTCGATCAGCGTTCGGTGTCGCCTGTCCAGCGCTGCCGCTCCAGATCGAGCTCGCGCAGCTGCAGGCGAATCCGACGCCCCTCCTCGGAGTCCGGAGGCACGCGCTGGACTGCGCGAACCAGTTCCGCCTTCTCCGAATCGACGCGTCGCACGATCAATCGACGCATCAAATCGGATGCCGAGGCTGCGGCATCCGCCTCGCCGAGGGCCGGGAACGCAGACATGAGCAGCTCCGAGCCGAGCGCGCGGTAGGGCTCGCGGATGGTGTCAACGGCCTGCACTGCCCATCCCGCTCGCGTGTAATCGGGCGCCTCGACCACGGCGGCACGAACGGCATCGAGCGCGGGGTGCTGGAACGCCGCTCCCAGGGCGCGACGGACCGTCGCATCGTCGAGGCGGTGCCCGAATTGCAGAGCCGCCATGAGCGCGTCACGCTCGATCACGACATCGCGGGTACGAGGAAGCGACGCGATCGTCGGGATCAGCACCGGTGCGGAGGCGGCGGCTCCGTCATCCGGATGCTGGCGCTCAGCCGGCGGCGCGTCATCGCGCCCACGCCGCTGCAGCGACCCGCCCGTGTCACGCGAACGGGAAGCTCGCGATACCGCTGCGCTCACCTCGTCGAGATCCAGACCGATCCGGCGCGCGAGGACGCGGACGTACCCGGGTCGCAACGACGGGTCTCGGATGTCGGCGACAACAGGTGCGGCTGCGCGGAGCGCTGCGGCGCGCCCCTCCACAGTGCCGAGGTCGTACTGCGAAAGTCGCTGGTCGATGACGAACTCGAACATCGGCGCCTTCGTTGTCATGAGGGCGCGCACGGCGTCGTCACCACGAGCGAGCCGCAGATCGCACGGGTCTAGCCCGTCCGGCGCCACGGCCACGTACGTCTGTGCCGAAAAGCGCTTCTCGTCGGCGAAGGCCCGGAGCGCCGCCTTCTGACCCGCGGCATCCGGGTCGAAGGTGAAGACGACCTCTCCCCCGCTCGAATCGTCGCCCATGACGCGCCTGAGCACCGTGATGTGATCGCTGCCGAACGCCGTTCCACAGGTTGCGATCGCCGTCGTGATGCCGGCGAGATGACACGCCATGACATCGGTATAGCCCTCGACGACCACGACGCGATGCTCCCGGGAAATGTCTCGCTTGGCAAGGTCGAGGCCGTACAGTACCTGCGACTTCCGGTAGATCGAGGTCTCTGGGGTGTTCAGGTACTTCGGCCCCTGGTCATCCTCGAGCAGCCGTCGCGCCCCGAACCCGACGACTTGGCTGGTCACATCTCGGATCGGCCAGATGAGGCGGCCACGAAAGCGGTCGTACGTGCCGCGCTGGCCCTGCGAGAGCAGCCCCGCAGCCAACAGCTCCTCGCGCGTGAACCCTTGCCCAGCGAGAGCGTCTGAGAGGTTTGACCAGCCCTTGGGCGCAAAGCCCACCCCGAAGTGCGCAGCGGCAGCAGCGTCGAACCCTCGCTCACCCAGAAACCGGCGTCCGACCTCGGCCTCGGGCGTCAGAAGCTGGGCTCGAAAGTACTCGGCAGCTGCAGCGTTTGCCGCGTAGAGGCGACTACGTCCCGAGTTCTCCGGTGCCGCGCCGCCCTCCTCGAAGTGCAGGGTGTAGCCGATCCGCCCGGCCAACCGCTCGACAGCCTCGGTGAAGCTCAGGTGGTCCATCTTGCGCAGGAACGAGTACACATCGCCGGACTCGCCACACCCGAAGCAGTGATAGAAGCCGACCTGCGGTCGCACATGGAAGCTCGGGCTGCGCTCATCGTGGAAGGGGCACAGTCCCTTCAGCGAACCGACACCGGCGGGCTTGAGGGCTACACGCTCGCCGATCACATCGGCGATGTTCGTCCGCGCCTTCACCTCGTCGATGTCGGCCTGCGCGATCCGTCCTGGCATCAGGCCGCCCTACCGGGCCCGCATCGGCGCGCCGGGCACCCAGATGCCGAGGGATGCGACATCGACCTCGCCAACGAGGCGGCCGTGCCACGAGATCGCGTGCTGATCGGTCAGGCTTGCGACTTGATCGACGATGGTGCGGCGCCGTTCGCGGTCGGTCGTGGCGTGATCGAAGTCTTCACGGTGCACAGCATCCAGCTCATGCGGGTTCTCCCACAGCGCTGTGGCCAGGCGCTTGAGCAGGCGCCGCTGCTCTTTGTACAGCGCCTTGCGGCCGTCGATACTCACCACCACAGCACCAATGATGCCCTTGAGCACCCCCATCTCGGCCTCGATGACACGAGGCACCACGACGTGTGCGTGAAAACGCGTCAGTTCCGGACCTCCGGCTGCTGCCCGGGTCGCCGTCACGGCGGCACGCGCGAAGCGTCCAATGAGGTCGCTGGTCAGGTTCTTCAACCGCGCGAGGTCGGAGCGCGTTCCCGAGAAACTGGCAACCCATTCCGGCATCCGCATGAGGCGATAGAGGGCGTCCTCGAGCTCGTCCCGCGCAAAGTCGTATCCCACCCAGGTCTGGATGGCCTGGATGAGCGCGTCATGCTCGGCAGGGTCGGCCAGGCGCGCGGGGTCGAGGTACCCGTTGACGATGGCGTCCTCGAAATCGTGTACGGAATAGGCGATGTCGTCGGAGAGATCCATGACCTCGGCCTCGATGCAGCGAACGCGGCCGGGAGCGCCCTCGCGCATCCACGTGAAGACCGCCTCATCCTCGTCGTATACCCCGTACTTGAGCCGGCCACCGGGATCAGGAAGCGGATGCGCGGAAGTCCACGGGTACTTGCAGGTGGCATCCAGGCTCGCGCGCGTGAGGTTGAGGCCGTGGCTTCGGCCGGTGGCGTCGATCACCTTGGGCTCCAGGCGCGACAGGATGCGCAGGGTCTGCGCGTTCCCCTCGAACCCGCCGATGTCTTCTGCCCAGTCGTTCAGGGCGCGCTCGCCGTTATGGCCGAAGGGAGGATGCCCCAGGTCGTGACTCAGGCACGCGGTATCGACCACGTCAGGTGCGAGCTGCAGCGCCGTCGCAAGCTCGCGCCCGACCTGCGCGACCTCGAGCGAGTGCGTCAAGCGGTTGCGAGCGAAGTCCGCAGGACTTGCCGGGCTCAAGACTTGGGTCTTTGCGGCAAGTCGACGAAGCGCAGCCGAATGCAGCACGCGCGCCCGATCCCGTGCGAAGCCGTCGCGCTGCGATCGGTGGTGCTCAGCGTAGAATCGCTCGGCATCGGCATCCGTATATCCCGGATGCACCGGAATGCCCCGCTCAGCCACCGCTGTGATCCAGTTCGGCCTCGGCCAGCGCGCACGATTCCACGCCGTCGATCTCCTGCGACTCAAGCCACCGGTCGGGCAGGGCGGGTCGCTTCGGGCTCCCTGCGCGCCCACGCTGGCCCTCGGCGGCGGCGCCGGGATAGGGGGCGTCCAGGTCCAGCTCCGCGAGAAGCTCGTCGATCTCGGCGAGCGAGGATGCCGTCGCGAGCCGAGCACGCAGATCACCGCCTACCGGGTAGCCCTTGAAGTACCAGGCGACGTGCTTACGGATGTCGCGACAGCCGCGGCCCTCGTCCTCGAAGAACTCGACGAGGAGCTCGGCATGCCGGCGAAACGCCTGCGCGACGAACCCGAGGTTCGCGTCCACGGTCGGGCCGGCATCCACATCGAACGCCCGCGCCAGCTCTCCGAACAGCCAGGGCCGCCCAAGGCATCCCCGACCCACGACGACCCCATCACACCCGGTCTCGGCCATCATCCGCGTCGCGTCCTCGGCGGCCCAGATGTCGCCGTTGCCGAGCACCGGAACTGACGTGACGTGCTCCTTGAGTCGGGCGATCGCCTCCCAGTCAGCTTCCCCGGAGTAGAACTGGGCGGCGGTGCGAGCGTGAAGCGCGACGGCTGAGACCCCGGCATCCTCGGCGATTCTGCCGGCTTGGAGATAGGTGAGATGGTCGTCGTCGATTCCCTTACGCATCTTTACCGTCACGGGGATGGGCCCCGCCGCGAGTACGGCGCGCGTCACGATCTCACGGAAGAGGCCGAGCTTCCACGGCAGGGCGGCGCCGCCGCCCTTGCGCGTGACTTTCGGGACGGGGCATCCGAAGTTCATGTCGATGTGATCTGCCCGGTCTTCCTCGACCAGTACCCGAACCGCACCCTCCACCGTGGCGGGATCCACACCGTAGAGCTGAATCGATCGCGGCGTTTCGGACTCGTGATGGGTGATCAACCGCATCGTCGTGTCGTTGCGCTCGACGAGTGCCCGTGACGTGATCATCTCGCTGACATAGAGACCGGCGCCGTACTCGCGACACAACCGCCGAAACGCGGTGTTGGTGATGCCGGCCATCGGCGCGAGCACGACCGGCGCGTCGACCGTGATCGGGCCGATGCGCAACGGCGCGACAGACGTGGCTGACGGTGTTGACGGCATCCACCCATTCTCCCAGACCTGCGCCTCGACGTGCCGCGCCCTCCCCCGCAGCCGCCGGTAGCCTGAAACCATGACCGACGTGCAGCAGCTTTCTCTTCGTGACATCCCCTTCGTGACCGCCGACGGCCAGACCGCGACGCTCGGGGACTACGGCGACGGTGTTGTACTGGTGGTCAATGTCGCCTCAAAGTGCGGTCTGACACCGCAGTATGCGCAGCTCGAGCAGCTTCAGAAGACCTACGGTGATCGCGGATTCACCGTGGTCGGGTTCCCCTGCAACCAGTTCATGGGTCAGGAGCCGGGCAGCATGGACGAAATCCTCGACTACTGCTCGACCACCTGGGGTGTGTCGTTTCCGATCGCCGAGAAAGTCAAAGTCAACGGCTCTCACGCCGCGCCGCTCTACAAGGCGCTCAAGAAGGCGAAGGATGCCGAGGGCAAGCGGGGTCCGGTGCTCTGGAACTTCGAGAAGTTCTTGCTCACCCCCGACGGCACCGTCCACCGGTTCCGCCCGACGACCAAGCCCGACGATCCGTCGATCGTTGCGGTGATCGAAGACTCACTCCCCCGCTGATCTCGCGAGGCCTTCACCACCGGTCAGTGGTGGAAGCTGCCCGCCTCTTCCTCGCTCATCGGCACCGAGACGGGGTGCTTGTCGAAGTGCGCAATGGCATCGCGGTAGTCATCCATCAGCAGGCTTGCCTCATCGCGGCTGAAGCCGGCGCGCACGAGGATGCGCTGTACGGCCAAGTCCTGCCGGTCGGCGGGCATAGTGTAGGCCGGGACCTGCCAGCCCCGTGTGCGCAGCCGGTCGGCAAGATCAAACAGGGTGAATCCGTGCTCGGCTCCCTCGACGAGTTTCCACGAGATAGCCGGAATGCCGTGCTCTGGACTGCCATCGTTGATGAGCTCGAAGTGACGAGTCCGGTACGTGCCTGGAGGTCATCCAGTGCCGCACTGACTGCTTGCACTGGCTCGTACTGGCCGGTGAAGGTAACACCCAACGTGGGTAGCACGCCGATCGTGTTCTCATCGGCGCGAGAAAGAACCGCATCCGGCGTCATGATCAGCCGGTCATGTTCCATGGGGATTTCGCGCAGCTCGATGTCCCAGTAGCGGGCGAACTTGTGCCAACACACCTGAACGGGCCCGCAGATGAGGTTTGGTTTGTCCGTCGACAGACCAGCTGCCCGCCGGCGCTCGCGCCATTTCCACAGCAGGGCCATACCGCCGAGCATCGCCGCCTCGCTCGAGCCGGTCGTCGATGTGCCGAGGGTGTTCTCCGCCTCGGGAGAGTTCCAGAGGTCGGCGAGGATGTGGACACACCGCGCCTCAATCGCCGCGGTCTGCGGATACTCGTCCTTGTCGACCATGTTCTTATCGAGTGTCTCGCGCATGAGGTCCCGAACTTCGGGCTCCAGCCAGGTCTGGCAAAACGTCGCAAGGTTCTGACGCGAATTGCCGTCGAGGATCAACTCGTCGGAAACGAGCCGATATGCGTGCCGCGCGAGCTGCTCGCTCTGGGGCATCTGGAACTTCGGCAAGCTCGCCGAGAGCTCTGTCGAGGCGAAAACCTCGTCGAAGATCTCGTCACGGATGGTGTCGCGTTCGTGCAGCATGGCATCTCCCTCGGGTCTGTACCGAGTCTTTCAGCACGCACCGAGGCTCACCACCGGCGAGCCGAATCAGGCGTGGACGCCTACCAGCGAGCAGCCTAGAGAGCGGGCGCCTCCGGAGTGTCGACGGCACCACCGAACCGGCGGTCGCGGCCGAGATAGAGGTCGATCGCGCGCCAGAGGTCTGTTCGGGAAAAGTCGGGCCATAGCGTGTCGAGGAACACGAACTCCGCGTACGCCGACTCCCAGAGAAGGAAGTTCGATGTGCGCTGTTCTCCGCTTGATCGAATGAACAGGTCGACATCCGGCATGTCCGGCTGATAGAGCCGTCGAGCGATGAGCTTCTCGCTCACAGCCGACGCTCGCAGGCGACCCGCCGCCACGTCATCGGCGATGGAGCGCACCGCGTCGACGAGCTCGACACGACCCCCATAGTTGACGCACATCGTGAGCGTCAGGACGTCATTGCCTGCGGTCAGCTGCTCGGCGAACTGCAGTTCCTTGATCACGCTCGACCACAGCCGAGGCTTGCGGCCAGCCCAGCGAACCCGAACACCCCACTCATTGAGCTGATCACGACGCCGGTGCAGCACATCGCGGTTAAAGCCCATCAGGAACCGGACCTCGTCGGGTGAGCGCGACCAGTTCTCGGTCGAAAAGGCATATACCGACAGGTGCTTCACGCCAGCTTGGATGGCGCCAGCCACGACATCGAGAAGTGCCGCTTCGCCGGCCTTGTGACCCTCGACACGGGTGAGACCCTGCCGATTGGCCCAGCGTCCGTTTCCGTCCATGACGATGGCGACATGGTTCGGTACCGAGCCCGCGGGAAACTCGGGCGGATAGAGACCTGTCCAATCGATCAGCCGGTAGGGAACGGCGTCACGGTGGGTGTAGGGCTTGGGGCTCATGGAGTGGGTTCCATCGTCTGAACGGCTGCTGGCTGCTGTGGAGGCGGCGCAAAGGTGCCAAGGTGTTCGAGCGAACGGATGCCGCGCTCGAGGTGCCACTGGGTGTACGCCGCGATCAGGCCAGATGCCGCCCCGTTTGCCCCACCGGATGCCGCGTCCACGATGTCCCACTCCCCCGTCATGAGCGCGCGCAACACTCCGAGGGTCTCGGCATCCACCCGCGCCGAGCCAACCGGCGAGCACTCGGAACACACCATCCCGCCGAGCTGGGCGACGAAGGAGGTGTGCTCCCCGACGCGCCCGCAGCGCGCACACGCATCCAGCCCGGGCGCCCATCCCGACAGAGCCATCACGCGAAGCAGGTACGAGTCGAGAATGCTGCGCGACGCGTGCTCGCCCCGAGCCAGCGCTCGAAGGCCGCCGAGCAGCAGAAGATACTGCTGCGTCGTCGCCTCGGACTCCGTCAGCCGGTCCGCGGCCTCGACCATCGCGTGCGCGGCCGTGTACCTGTCGTAGTGGAGCGCGATGTCAGCGCCGTAGGCGCCGAGGCTGTCAGCCTGCTGCACGATATCGAGCGAGCGCCCCTGGTACAGCAGTACATCGGCAACCATGAAGGGCTCGAGGCGAGCGCCGAACCGCGACGATGTGCGGCGTACGCCCTTCGCCACGGCGCGAACCTTGCCGTGGCGCCTGCTCAGTAGCGTGACGATCCGGTCCGCTTCACCCAGTTTGTGGGTGCGCAGAACCACGACTTCGTCACGGTAGGTGGGCACCCCTCGATTATCCCGGCATCGAGCGACAATGGACGGGTGAACGAGCCGCTCTTCGTGATCCCGCTCTGGGCGGATCTTTCCGCCGTGGCGCTCGGTGGCCTCCAGGGAGCTCTGTTTGCCTCGGGATTCCGTGGCCAGCGGCGCCTTGACCTGCTCGGCGTCGCGATCATCGGGATCGTGATGGGGATGGGCGGCGGTCTGATCCGTGACCTGCTGCTGAACGTCACGCCTTCGACGTTGCAGTCCAACTGGTACCTGCTCACCGCGGTCGCGGCAGCGCTCCTGGGGATGCTGCTCGCAACGATCCTCGAGCGCGTCAGCTGGCTGATCGTCGGACTCGACGCTCTCGTCATCGGCCTGTTCGGCGCGTTCGGCACGAGCAAGGCGCTGTATCTCGGGCTTCCGGAAGTGCCCGCGATCTTCGTTGGTGTCGCCGCGGCAGTCGGTGGCGGCATCCTGCGTGATGTGCTGATGGGCCTACCGGTCGCCATCATGCACGTCGGATCGCTCTACGCGGTAGCTGCAGGCGCCGGGTGTGTCGTGCTCACCGTCTCGTTCTCATTCGGGGCGCCGTTGACTGCCGCCGCGATCATCGCGGTGGCCGTGACGACGGTCATCCGGCTCCTCGCCGTCGTCTTCGATATTTCGCTTCCCGAGCAACGCGCCCTCTACCGCCGGAAGGTCGCCGTCGAGACATCAGCTATCACTGTCGTCGCCCCGCTAGCAACGGACAACGGCGACGCGGGGGCAACCGGCTGACCGGCGACCCCCGCGCGCGCTCGACTGTCAGACGGCCGCGAGCACTCCGGACTCTTCGCGAACGCGGATAGCGCGGTTCACGCCCGAGACGATCGCCTTCAGCGACGCCGTCGAGATATCACCGTCGATTCCGACACCCCACAGCCGCTCGCCCTCGACCTGCAGTTCGACGTAGGCAGCCGCTTGCGCATCGCCGCCGGCGCTGAGAGCGTGCTCGACGTAGTCGTAGACGGTGACATCGAACCCCTGCTCGCGCAGCACGGACAGGAACGCCGCGACTGGTCCGTTGCCGTTACCGCGAGCCGAGACCTCGGAGTCGCCGTCGCGGAGCTTCACGTCGAGGACCACGTCACCGGTCATGTCGCTTTCGGTGCGGGTGGAGAGCAGTTCGAAACGGCCCCAGCGCTCGTCGGCGACGGAGCTCGGCAGGTATTCGTCGGTGAAGATCGACCAGATCTGGTCGCTGGTGACCTCGCCGCCCTCGGCATCCGTCTTTGCCTGCACGACGCCCGAGAACTCGATCTGCAGTCTCCGCGGCAGGTCCAGGGCGTGCTCGGTCTTCAAGAGGTACGCAACGCCACCCTTGCCGGACTGCGAGTTCACGCGGATGACGGCCTCGTACGAGCGGCCGAGATCCTTCGGATCGATCGGCAGGTAGGGCACAGCCCATACCAACTCATCGACGCCGACGCCCTGCGCCGCGGCGGCGGCATCCATCGACTCGAAGCCCTTCTTGATCGCATCCTGGTGCGACCCGCTGAAGGCGGTGAAGACGAGGTCGCCAGCCCAGGGACTGCGCTCATGCACGGGCAACTGGTTGCAGTACTCGACGGTGCGCTTGACCTGGTCGATGTCGCTGAAGTCGATCTGAGGGTCGACCCCCTGCGTCAGCAGGTTGATCCCCAACGCGACCAGGTCGACGTTTCCGGTGCGCTCGCCGTTACCGAACAGGCAGCCCTCGATCCTGTCGGCCCCGGCCATGTAGCCGAGCTCGGCAGCCGCGATCGCCGTGCCGCGATCGTTATGCGGATGCAGCGAGATCAGGACGTTCTCGCGGTGGTTCAGGTGGCGGCTCATCCATTCGATGGAGTCAGCGTAGACGTTCGGCGTAGCCATCTCGACCGTCGCCGGCAGATTGATGATGACCTTCCGCTCAGGCGTCGGCTCGAAGATCTCGAGAACCTGGTTGCACACATCGACGGCGAACTCGAGCTCGGTGCCGGTGTAGCTCTCAGGCGAGTACTCGTAGAACACCTCCGTGCCCGGAACCGTCGCCTCGAACTTGCGGCACAGGCGAGCACCTTCGAGGGCGATGTCGATGATCCCCTGCTTGTCGGTGCGGAAGACGACATCGCGCTGCAGGATGCTCGTCGAGTTGTAGAGGTGCACGATCGCGCGCTTCGCGCCGCGGATCGATTCGTAGGTGCGCTCGATGAGGTGCTCGCGCGCCTGCGTCAGAACCTGGATAGTCACGTCGTCGGGGATGACGTCGTCTTCGATCAGGTGACGCACGAAGTCGAAGTCCGTCTGGCTCGCGGACGGAAAGCCCACCTCGATCTCTTTGTAGCCCATCTTCACCAGCAGATCGAACATGATCCGCTTGCGCTCGGGGCTCATCGGGTCGATGAGCGCCTGGTTACCATCGCGCAGGTCTACGGCGCACCAGCGCGGTGCCTGGGTGATTTTCGCGTCGGGCCACGTGCGGTCAGGAACCGACACGCGGATCTGCTCGTGATAAGGAACGTACTTGTGCGTCGGCATCCCCGACGGCTGCTGAGTGTTCTTCATGGTGTCGCTTCTTCCTGCTTCTGGCTCGAGGTGAACGGGCCGACACGAAGCTCCGCGACGAGGTAGGCCCTAGTTGGCCCCGCCGCGGCAGCTAAGAAGAAGCGAGAGTGCACGCATACCGCGATGTTATCAGCAATTCGTCCCCTGATCCGTGAGACGTTTGGTTCGCGCTCGACACAGTATGGGTATGAGGATCACTGCTCGTCTCGGTACTGCCGCGCTCGCCGCTGCATCGCTCCTGCTGATCACCACCGGATGCGCCAGCGGGTCCGGTGCATCCGGTGGCTCGCTGTCGACCACACAAATCAGCCCGCCGGACGGCGAAGTGGTCGGCACGGGAACTGTGCTGGATGTCGCTGGGGATGTGACTCTCTGCCTCGGCCCGATCGCCGAGTCCTACCCGCCGCAGTGCGACGGGTTGCCGCTCATGGGCTGGAGCTGGGAAGGTGTCGACGGGTTCGAGGAGTCGGGCCACACGCGGTGGGGCACCTATGCCGTCTTCGGAACGTTCGACGGCGAGGTCTTCACCGCCACCCAACCGCCGATCATGCTTGCGCTCTACGATCCGATTCGCCCAGAGGACCCGACGGGAGGAGTCCCGGGCGAAACGCCAGTCGCAGAGCTCGACGAGATCGCACGTGAGCTGCCGACCGAGCTCGGTGATCTGCTGCTTGCGACCTGGACGCAGGATGGCTACGTGTGGGCGCAGGTGATCTGGGATGACGGCACCCTGCAGGATGCCGCAGATGCCGAATACGGCGACGGCGTCGTCATCGTCCAGTCTGCTCTCAGACCGATCGGCTGAGGCGGGATCTGCACGTGAGGTCAGAAACCGAGGCGACCGAGCTGCTTCGGGTCGCGCTGCCAGTCCTTGGCTACCTTGACGTGCAGTGACAGGAAGACGCGGGATCCGAGCAGCTGCTCGATCTGTTCGCGGGCAGCGGCACCGACGCTTGCGAGTCGGGAGCCCTTCTTGCCGATGATGATCGCCTTCTGACTGTCGCGTTCGACCACGATGTCGGCGTAGACGTCGATCAGGTCGGAGTCCTCGCGCGGTTCGACATCCTGAACGACGACGGCGATGGAGTGCGGCAACTCATCGCGCACGCCATCGAGCGCGGCCTCCCGAATGATCTCGGCGATCCGGTCGTCATCGGCCTCGTCCGTGACGACGTCGTCGGGGTAGAGGGCCGGGCCTTCGGGGAGCATCTTCAGGATCTCGTCAGCCAGAACCCCGAGCTGATCGGCTGTGACCGCCGAGAGCGGAATGACGGCCGCCCAGTCCTCGCGCAGGGCGTCGACCTCCATGAGCCGCTCCGTGATCTGATCGCGGGATGCGGCATCGGTCTTGGTCACCAGGGCGATCTTCTTCGCCGAGGCGTACCCGTCGAGCGATTCGGCGATCCGTCGATCCCCGGGCCCGACCTTCTCGGTGGCGGGGGCGCAGAACGCGATCACATCAACGTCTCCGAGGACCTCTTCGACAAGATCGTTCAGGCGCTGACCGAGGAGGGTGCGCGGGCGGTGCAGACCGGGGGTGTCGACGATCACGATCTGCCCGCCGGGGCGGTTCAAGATGCCGCGAATGGCGCGCCGGGTGGTCTGCGGCTTGTCGCTGGTGATCGCGATCTTCTCGCCGACGAGGGCGTTCATGAGCGTGGACTTACCGACATTGGGGCGCCCCACGAAGGTCACAAAGCCGGACCGAAAATCAGAGCCGGACCGAGAATCGCTGCCGCTCACGAGCGCACCTTCCGCTCAGATGATGTCTCGGATGCCGACACTGAGCCATCGCCCTCAGCTGCGGCCTCGGTCTCCGCGGCATCGGCCCGGACGGGGATGCGCTCCACAAAGACGGTGGTGATGCCGCGACCCTTGCCGCGGGATGCGCCGCCAGTGATGCGCAGCCCCTCGAAGTCTGTGACCGCTCCGGGCTGCGGCACCTTGCCGAGCTGCTTGCCCAGCAGTCCCCCGATCGAGTCGACCTCGTCGTCTTCGAGATCGAGGTCGAAAAGCTCCCCGACCTCGGCAAGGCCGAGTCGGGCACTGACGCGGTAGCGCCCCTCGGCGACCTCGGCGATCTCGGTGGCCCGCGGGTCGAACTCGTCAGCGATCTCGCCCACCAGCTCCTCGATCAGGTCCTCGAGGGTGACAAGGCCCGAGACCCCGCCGTACTCGTCGACCACCATGCACACGTGCACGGCTTCGCGCTTCATCTGCTGCAAGAGGGTCTCGGCTCGCATCGATTCGGGGACAAAGACGGCCGGTCGCGCAAGTTGCGAGATCGCAGCAGCACGCCAGCCAGCCTCGTCGCGATACGCGAACTGCACCAGGTCTTTGAGGTAGAGCATCCCGATGACGTCATCGGCTTCGTCGTCGACCACCGGAACGCGCGATACGCCCTTGTCGAGGAACAGCTCCATCGCGTCCTTCGTCGTCGTGTCTGCCTCGACTGTCACCATCTCTGTGCGCGGAATCATGACCGCGCGCACATACGTATCGGTGAAGTCGAACACGGAGTGAATCAGTTCGCGGTCATCCTCTTCGATGAGGTCTTGTGACGCGGCTTCATCCACCATGCTGAGCAGCTGCTCTTCGGAGGCGAACGACGAGCCGCGGGCTACGCCGGGTGTCACCCGGTCGCCGAGCGCGACGAGGCCGTGAGCGAGCGGGCCCAGCACGATGCGCATCGCACGGATGACGGGCGCAGCGCCACGGAGCAGCCCCTTGGCGTGCAGGCGCCCGACGCTGCGCGGGCTCGCGCCGACCACGACGAACGAGATCCCCGTCATGATGATCGCGGCAGCGAGCATCGCCCACCAGATGCTGTCGAACAGGATCGTGAGTGCGACAGTGACCAGCACCGCCGCGGTGGTCTCGGACAGGACGCGCATGAACCCGGCGGCGTTCGCATGGGCCGCCGGATCGTCCGCGATGCCGCGAAGGAACGCAGCATTGCGTCCGGACTGGCTCATTTCCTCGAGGTCGGACCGCGAGGTCACCCCGAGGGCTGCATCCACCGCCGCCATCAGACCGCCGAAGGCGACCAGGAGTGCAGCTGCGGCCAGCAGGAGGGCCGCGGTCACGGCTTGAGGCGGCGGCGTTCGGCCGCGTGGAATCGGACGATGAGGTCTCGTTGGAGCGCAAACATCTCGCGTTCCTCCGCCGGCTCGGCGTGGTCGAAACCGAGCAGATGCAGAAGACCGTGGGTCGTGAGCAGGATCAGCTCGTCCATCGTGGAGTGACCGGCAGCCTGAGCCTGGCTTTCAGCTACCTGCGGGCAGAGCACGATGTCCCCCAGGAGTCCTTCCGGCGTCGGGGCATCTTCAGTTCCCGGCCGCAGTTCGTCCATGGGAAAGCTCAGCACATCCGTTGGGCCAGGCTCGTCCATCCACTGGACGTGCAATGACTCCATCGCGCCCTCGTCGACCAGAAGGATCGCGAGGTCGGCATCCGGGCTCACGAACAACTCGGCGAGGTTGTTCTCGGTGAGTCGCAGGAGGACCGTTTCGTCGACGTCGATCCCGGACTCGTTGGTGATTTCGATCGTCATCGGCGTCCTCGTTTGGGCATGTGATCGCGTGGTCCGGCGGGCCGGCTTGCCCCGCGGCGCTCGGCACGATTGCTGAGCTCGCTCGCCTCGTCGCGCTCTCGCTTCGCGGACAGGCGCCGCTCGTCGTACTCGGAGTAGGCGTCGACGATCCTGCCGACGAGCGAGTGGCGCACGACGTCGTCGCTCGTGAGATACGCGAAGTGGATGTCGTCGATCGTGCTCAGCACCTTCGTGACCAGGCGCAGACCCGATGCCCCCTGCGGGAGGTCGATCTGAGTGATGTCTCCTGTCACGACCATCTTCGTGTTGAAACCCAGGCGAGTCAGGAACATCTTCATTTGTTCCGGTGTGGTGTTCTGGGCCTCGTCGAGCACGACGAACGAGTCGTTCAGTGTGCGCCCGCGCATGTAGGCGAGTGGCGCGACCTCGATTGTTCCTGTCGCCATGAGCTTGGGAACGATCTCCGGGTCCATCATTTCGTTCAGCGCGTCGTACAGGGGACGCAGGTACGGGTCGATCTTGTCCGTCAGCGTTCCCGGCAGAAAGCCGAGGCGCTCCCCCGCCTCGACGGCGGGCCGGGTCAGGATGATGCGGCTGACCTCTTTACGCTGCAGCGCCTGCACCGCCTTGGCCATCGCCAGATAGGTCTTGCCGGTACCCGCCGGTCCGATGCCAAACGTGATCGTGGTGTTCTCGATCGCATCCACGTACGACTTCTGCCCGAGTGTCTTCGGACGAATCACCCGACCGCGGCTGGAGAGAATCGCTTCGCCCAGGACCTCGGACGGACGTGGGTTGCCATCGCTTCGCAGGATACGGTTCGAGCTGGATACGTCAGCTGGCGCGAGATCGTGACCGGTGCGCGTCATCGTCAGGAGTTCCTCGACGAGCTCTCGGGCCGCGGCCACAGCTGCGGCGCTTCCCGCGAGAGTGATCTCGTTCCCGCGCACGTGCACGTCGACATCCGGGTGCTCCCGCTCGACCACGCGCAGCAGCCTGTCTTGGGGCCCGAGAAGCTGGACCATGGCTACACCGTCGGCGAACAACCGCTCCGTGACGCGATCTCCGGATTCCGCACTGTTGTCCGAATCAGCCACCGAGACTGCCTTCTGCAAGGTCGCCGCCGAGCACGTGGGCATGCACGTGGAAGACCGTCTGCCCCGCGCCGGGACCGGTGTTGAAGACCAGTCGGAAATCGCCGCTGCCATGCTCTGCGGCGACATCCCCCGCCACCGCCACCATCTCGGCGAGCAACGCAGGATCACCCGCCGCAAGCTCGGTGACATCGCGGTATTCGGCGGTCTTCGGAATGACCAAGAGGTGCAGCGGCGCCTGCGGAGCGATATCCCGGATGACGAACACGTTCTCGGTCTCGCTGAGGATCTCTGCGGGAATCTCGCCACGCAGGATGCGGGTGAAGACGGAGGGTTCGCTCATGCGCTCAGTCTACCGACGGCCTCTCCGGCGGGCCCAGCTACCACTTGCACGATCACCACCGGCCGAGCGTGCTGCTGAGCACAGCGATTGCCGCGGGTCCCGCTGTGGAAGTACGCAATACATGCTCGCCCAGGCGCACGAGCGTCGCGCCCGCAGCTTCGAGGGACGTCAGCTCGCCTGCGTCGATCCCGCCCTCGGGCCCGACGACGATAGCGATATCGCGGCAGTCGGTCGGGTCAGGCATCCATTCGCTGAGACGCAGCGCCGCTGTCGGCTCCAACACGAGCATCCGGGTCGCCGCGGCCCGCTCGCACAACTGTGCAGTCGTCAGCGGGCCGCCGACTTCTGGAAGCCACGCACGGTGCGCCTGCTTGCCTGCTTCCCGCGCGATCTGACGCCAGCGCGTGACACCCTTCTCACGCTTGGCCGCGTCCCACCGCGAAACGCTGCGGGCAGCTTGCCACGGCGTGATGACATCCACGCCGAGTTCGGTCGACGCTTGGACCGCGAGTTCGTCGCGGTCGCCTTTCGCAAGAGCCTGCACGAGCTCGATCCGCACGGATGGACGCGGTACCTCCTCCCGGTTCGTGACGCGAACCAGGACCTCGCGGGCTGCGACGAGCTCGCAGGCGCCTTCGAGCCACACTCCGGCTCCGTCACCGAGCGTGACCGTTTCTCCGACGCGGACCCGACGCACCGTGGCGGCGTGGTGCGCCTCAGCGCCGGTGAGGGTCACGGTCTGGCCGGTATCGGCATCCAGCGGTTCGTCGACGACGAAGTGAAGCGGCACGATCAGCCGTTCCGGAACCGATCGCGCAGCTTCGAGAACAGACCCTGATGGAACTCCGCCAGGTGAGGCGCGGGAGCCTTCGTGCGCTTGGCGAACTCCTCGATGAGGCCCCGTTCCTTGGCGTCGAGCTTCGTGGGCGTGACCACGTGCACGCCAACGCGCAAGTCACCACGCTGATTGCCGCGCAACGGTGTGATGCCTCGACCCTTGATGGTCAGCACATCGCCCGACTGGACTCCTGGACGCACCTCGAGGTCCACCGGCCCATCGAGGCCCTCGATCGTCGTAGCCGCGCCGAGAACGGCATCCGGCATCGACACTTCGAGCGTTGCGAGCAGGTCGTCACCTTCGCGGCTGAATACCGGATGCGTCGCGACGGAGACCTCGATGTACAGGTCGCCCCGCGTCCCACCGCCAGGGCCGACTTCGCCCGATCCGGGAAGCTGAAGCCGCAGGCCCGTGTCAACACCGGCCGGGATATCGATCGACACGGTGCGACGAGCGCGAACGCGGCCCTGCCCCTGGCACGTCGCGCACGGGTACGGGATGGTCGTGCCGTACCCCTGGCACGTGCCGCACGGTTGGGAGGTGACGACGTTGCCAAGGAGGCTTCGAACCGTGCGCTGGATGTGACCCGTGCCGTGGCAGATATCGCAGCGAACCGGTGTCGTCCCAGGCTGCGTGCACGAGCCGTTGCAGGTCTCGCACATGACAGCGGTGTCGACGTCGATGTCGCGATGCACACCGAACACCACATCCTTGAGGTCGAGGTCGACGCGAACCAGCGCATCTTGCCCGCGCTCCTTCCGCGACCGCGGGCGCCCGCCGCGGGCCGCGCCACCGCCGCCGAAGAAGCTCTCGAAGATGTCGCTGAAACCGCCGAAGTCGCCGGCACCGCCGAAACCGCCGTTCTGGCCGCCGCCCATGTCGTAGCGCTGCCGCTGCTGCGGGTCGCTGAGGACGTCGTAGGCGTGCGTCACGAGCTTGAACCGCTCAGCAGCCTCTTCCCCCGGGTTCACGTCGGGGTGAAGCTCCCGCGCCAGGCGTCGATAGGCCTTCTTGATCTCTTCGGGCGACGCGTCTCGCGACACGCCAAGGACCTCGTAGTGGTCAGCCACGGTCACCTTTCTGCATCCCGCGTGTGGTCGCGGGCAGTTCGTACGGGCTCATCGGCCCTTCTCGTCCTCAGCCAGCAGTCCGGTGAGGTAGCGCGCTACCGCCCGCACCGCCGCAAGGTTGCTGGGATAGTCCATTCGGGTCGGACCCATCAGGCCAACACGGGCTCTGGCGCCCGTCGCATCGTAGTCACTCGCGATGACAGATGCCTCAGACAGCCCGAATGCCTCATTCTCGCGTCCGATGCTGGCCGCCAGCCCGTTGTCGTCGGCGACCATTTCGCCCATCAGGCGAAGGATGGTCACCTGCTCTTCGATCGCCTCCAGGAGCGGGTAGATGCTTCCCCGGAAGTCGCTCTCGCGCCGGGCGAGATTTGCTGCGCCGGCCATGACGAGCCGATCCTGTCGAAACTCGTCGAGCTCCTCCTGGACGACCCGAAGAATCTCGGTCACCGCCGACTGGTGGGCGGTTCGCGCGTCGCTGTCGGCTTGCTCCTCGACGCGCTTCGCGCCCTGACGCACGCTTCGCCCAACGAGCAGTGTCGACACCTCGGCGCGCACGCGTGCGAGATCCGTCTCGTCGAGGGCCACGGTCAGAAGCGCAAGTCGCTGCGACACGCGTCCGGTGTCAGTCACGACGATGACGAGCACCCGGGAAGGCTCGAGCGCAACGAGCTCGACGTGCGTGATGGTCGCCTTGGAAAACGAGGGATACTGCACGATCGCCACCTGACCGGTGAGCTGCGTGAGTGCCCGCACGGTTCGCGCCAGCGCATCATCGAGGTCACCGGGCCCCTGCAGGAAGCTCGCGATTGCGGCGCGCTGGGCGGGCGAAAGAGGCCGGATTTCGGCGAGGTGGTCGACGAAGACGCGGTACCCCTTGTCGGTCGGGACGCGGCCCGAGGAGGTGTGGGGCGCCGCGATGAGTTCTTCGTCTTCGAGAAGCGCCATGTCGTTGCGGATGGTGGCTGCTGATACGCCGAACGCGTGGCGCTCGACGATGGCCTTGCTTCCGACGGGCTCGCGGGTATCGACGTAGTCCTGCACGATCGCCCGGAGCACCTGAAGCCCACGCTCGCTGACCATGTCGCCTCCTTCCGCATCCGGCGTCGGCCGTCTGAGCGGCTCGACGTGGCACTGGCACTCACATCCTCAGAGTGCCAATTCTAGCGGATGCCTCTCCCCCGCGCCCCAGATCACGACGTCAGTGCGCGCACGACAGCGTCGGCCAGCAATCGTCCGGCGCGTGTGAGTACGAGGTTCCCGCGAACCGCCCCGCGGCCGTCCACGAGTCCGTCCGCGACGAGACCGGCGACGGCTTGTCGGCTTTCCGGTGCCAGCTCCGACACGGGCAGGCCCTCGACCGTACGCACCCGCAGCATCACCCGCTCAAGCAGTCGTGCATCCTCGTCGGGGATCTCCGAACCGGCCCCCGGCGAGTCACCGGCAGCCAGCCGCTGCGCGTAGGCGGCAGGATGCCGGACGTTCCAGAATCGAACCCCTCCGACATGGCTGTGAGCACCGGGACCGAACCCCCACCAGTCGTGTCCGCGCCAGTAGGCGAGGTTGTGCCGCGAGCGATCGGCGGGAGTCTTCGCCCAGTTGGATACCTCGTACCAGCCGTAGCCGGCTTCCTCGAACGCGGTGTCGGCGTGCTCGTACATGGCGGCCTGCAGGTCGTCGTCGGGTGTGCTGAGTTCTCCGCGTCGGATGCGGCGCTCCAGAGCGGTGCCCTCCTCGACGATCAGCGCGTAGGCCGAGATGTGGTCGGTCTCCAACGCGAGCGCGGCCTCGATGCTGCGTCGCCAGTGATCGAGCGTCTCTTCCGGGGCGCCGTAGATGAGGTCGACGCTCACTGACAGTCCGCTCTGCCGTGCCGCGCTCACCGCCGTTGCGACGTTCTCGGGCCGGTGCGTGCGATCGAGCGTGCGAAGAACCTCCGGCACGGCCGACTGCATTCCGATGGACAACCTCGTGACTCCCGCACTGGCCAGTTCCTCCGTGACCTCGGGAGTCACGGTGTCGGGGTTTGCTTCGACGGTGACCTCGGCATCCGGCTCGAGCCCGAACCGATCCCGCAGGGTTGACAGGATGACCGCCAGATCTCGGGCGGGAAGCAGGGTCGGCGTTCCGCCCCCGAAGAAGACCGTGTTCAGCGGGCGCGGATGCGCGGAGAGCACACCCGAGGCAAGGTCGATCTCGCGAAGGAGCGTCCCTGCGTAGTCCTCGCGGCGCGCGCCACGCAACTCCTCGCCCGTATAGGTGTTGAAGTCGCAGTACCCGCAGCGAACGCGACAGAACGGGATGTGGACGTAGGCCGACAGCGGCGTGGCGGGGTCGATGACCGCACCGGGGAGCGATCCGTCGCGCGGAACGGGATCGCCGAGGGGAAGCGCTGCGCCCATCAGGGAGCGAACAAGGGCGATACCGCCGTCAGGTAGGCCCGGAAGAGCCGTCGCCGCCGCCCGCGAACGAAGCGCGGTACGAGCCGGTAGAGCGCCGAGACGGGGCGATCGAATGCGCGCACGGTGAACCAGACCTCGTCGTTGTCGCGCCACTCGATCAGGAACAGCTCCTCGCCGCTGACGACAGAGCCACCAACGGTGCCGAGCGCGAAAGCCGTGCGCCGGGGTTCTTCGACGGCCAGGATGACACGCAGTTCGGCATCCGCGCGGTATCCGCTGAGCCGGCCGGTGACGTGCACGGTCGCGCCGGCACTGACATACGGAGTGCCCTCGGCATCAAAGCGCTGCTCGGCTTCGCGACGCGACGGCGCGATCGGTGCGCCATCCGAGTCGTACGCGACCCCGGCGTAGCCGGACCCGGATGCCGGGCGGATGTCTGCCAACGACAACCCGGCGCCACGCAGCGGCGCCCACGCCAAGAGTGACTCGGTCGCCGACTCGAATCGTGCCTGGCCGCTTCCGATCCGCCAGGACTCTTCGGCGGGAATGCTCTTTTCCGGCGGGTACTGCATGAGGTCGGGAGCCTGAGTGGCCCCGACTGCTGCATAATCGACGGTCTCGTCCCGGAAGGTTCCGCGGCGCATGGCGATCAGACTACTTCTCTTTGCCCTCGACGTCGCCCGAGAGGGCTGCGATGAACGCCTCCTGTGGCACTTCGACGCGACCCACCATCTTCATGCGCTTCTTACCCTCTTTCTGCTTTTCGAGGAGCTTGCGCTTGCGGGTGATGTCACCGCCGTAGCAATTTGCCAGCACGTCCTTGCGGATCGCGCGGATGTTCTCGCGAGCAATGATCCGCGCTCCGATGGCGGCCTGGATGGGCACTTCGAACTGCTGGCGCGGGATGAGTTTGCGCAGGCGCTCGGTCATCATCGTGCCGTACCCGTACGCCTTGTCGCGGTGGACGATCGAGCTGAAGGCGTCGACCTTCTCGCCCTGTAGCAGGATGTCGACCTTGACGAGGTCGGCGGTCTGCGACCCAGCCGGCTCGTAGTCGAGGCTCGCGTAGCCTTGCGTCTTCGACTTCAGCTGGTCGAAGAAGTCGAAGACGATCTCACCGAGCGGCATGTTGTAGCGCAGCTCGACGCGGTCCTCGCTGAGGTAATCCATGCCGAGGAGCGACCCGCGTCGGGACTGGCACAGCTCCATGACGGTACCCACGTAGTCCTTGGGCAGCAGGATGCCGACCTTCACCACCGGTTCCGAAACCTCGGCGACACGGCCGTCGGGGTATTCGCTGGGGTTGGTGACCGTCACGGTTTCTCCGGTGTCGGTCGTGACCGTGTAGGTCACCGACGGCGCCGTGGTGATGAGGTCGAGGCCGAACTCGCGGGACAGACGCTCGGTGATGATTTCGAGGTGCAGGAGGCCGAGGAATCCGCAACGGAATCCAAAGCCCAGCGCCACCGAGGTCTCGGGCTCGTACTGCAGCGAAGCGTCCGAGAGCTTGAGCTTGTCGAGCGCTTCGCGCAGATCCGCGTAGTCGCTGCCGTCGATCGGGTAGATGCCAGAGAAGACCATGGGCTTCGGGTCGGTGTAGCCCGGGAGTGCGTCGGATGCCGGCTTTCGCTGGTCCGTGATTGTGTCGCCGACCTTCGACTGGCGGACATCTTTCACGCCCGTGATCAGATAGCCGACCTCCCCGACGCCAAGACCCTTGGTCGGGGTCGGCTCGGGGCTGGAGACCCCGATCTCGAGCAGATCGTGCGCCGCCCGCGTTGACATCATCTGGATGCGCTGACGCGGCTCGAGCTTGCCGTCGACCATTCGCACGTAGGTCACGACGCCTCGATAGGCGTCGTACACGGAGTCGAAGATCATGGCGCGGGCCGGCGCATCGGCGTCACCGGTGGGTGCCGGAATTTCGGCGACGAGCCGGTCGAGCAGCTCTTCGACGCCCTGACCGGTCTTGCCGCTGACGCGGAGCACATCGGCCGGGTCGCCGCCGATGAGGCTGGCGAGTTCTGCCGCGTACTTCTCGGGGTCGGCGGCGGGCAGGTCGATCTTGTTGAGCACGGGGATGATGTGCAGATCGTTCTCGAGCGCCAGATAAAGGTTCGCCAGGGTCTGCGCCTCGATGCCCTGCGCAGCATCCACGAGCAGGACCGCACCCTCGCACGCTGCGAGCGAACGCGACACCTCGTAGGTGAAGTCGACGTGACCGGGAGTGTCGATCATGTTGAGCGCGAAGGTGCCGGCATCCGTTTGCCACGGCATCCGCACCGCCTGGCTCTTGATGGTGATTCCGCGCTCGCGTTCGATGTCCATGCGGTCCAGGTACTGCGCGCGCATGTCGCGATCGGAGACGACACCCGTGATCTGCAGCATGCGGTCGGCCAGGGTGGATTTGCCGTGGTCGATGTGCGCGATGATGCAGAAGTTGCGGATCTGCGCGGGCGGCGTGGCTGCCGGCTGCAGCGGCGTAGAGGCACGGGGGGACATATCCGCACGATTCTACCGGCGCGCGTACCCCCGCCTTCGCCTACTGGGCGCACGGGTTGCGCTCGCCCAGCGAGCGAAGCGAGACGACACGGCGCACCGTATCCTCGAACCCATGGCGGTCGCGGTGGTTCTCGTGCACGGCATCCGCACCTCGCGCACGATGTGGCGGGCGCAAGAGCAGTACCTGACCGACCGCGGCAACCCCGTGACGGCGGTCGATCTCCCCGGGCACGGGTCTCGGATGAGCGAG
This sequence comes from Microbacterium sp. UBA1097, assembly GCF_002313585.1. Taxonomy (NCBI): domain Bacteria; kingdom Bacillati; phylum Actinomycetota; class Actinomycetes; order Micrococcales; family Microbacteriaceae; genus Microbacterium; species Microbacterium sp. UBA1097. The sequence continues at coordinate 30,624 of NZ_DCBW01000051.1, forward strand.
ACGTTCTCGCTCGAGGGCGCGTTCGCGACGATCGATGATGCCGTGCGCCAGGCTGCGGATGAGCACGGGACGGTGCTGCTGGCAGCCCACTCCATGGGAGGTCTGCTCTCGATCGAGTACGCCGGCCAGGAGAATCCCCCTCCGATCGCGGGCTTCATTGCTGCATCCTGCACGGCGATTCCGCGCGGCACCGCCCTGCAGACCTATCGACTTCTCGCCCGCGGGTTTGACTCGCTTCCGGACCGCGGAGCGTGGCTGAGCGAACGGGTGCTGGATGCCACCCTTCCGCCCGAGACACGGGCAGACTTCGGCGCCGGAGGCTATGCGCTCGACGCGCAAGACACGGCACTGCGAAGTCTGTCCGTGCTGGATCTGCTGTCTGCACTCGGCCGGATCGAGGTCCCCCTGTGGTTCGTGAACGGACAGTTCGACCAGTTGCGGGTCAACGAGCGACTGTTCACGCGGGTCGCGCCGGATGCCGAACTGATCGTTGTGCCGCGGACGAGTCACTTGGTTACGGCCATGCGTCCTCGCGTGTTCAACGCGGTCCTGAACCTTGCGCTCACGACCCTCGAACAGACCTGGTAGACTCGCTGATTGGCTTGTGTGTGGGTTTTACCCTCACGATCGCTGGTGGACGCCCCTCTCTCGTCGCCGGCAGTCCATCCATCACTCGAACGAAAGAACGTCTCCACGTGGCGAACATCAAGTCGCAGATCAAGCGCAACAAGACCAACGAGAAGGCTCGCGAGCGCAACAAGGCAGTCAAGAGCGCTCTGAAGACCGAGGTGCGTCGCACCCGCGAGGCCATCGCCGCCGGCGACAAGGCCGCCGCCGAGAAGGCTCTGGCCACGGCGACCAAGAAGCTCGACAAGGCAGTCAGCAAGGGCGTCATCCACGCCAACCAGGCTGCAAACCGCAAGTCGGCGATCTCGAAGCAGGTCGCGGCTCTCTAAGCCTCACGCTTCATGCAAAGCCCGCCCTTCGGGGCGGGCTTTGTCGTTCTGGGCGTCAGCTCCCGAACTCGCTGCGCGTCGCGACCACGGTGACGAGTCGCTCAAGAGCGAAGATCGGGTCACGCGAGGCACCCTTGACCTCGGCATCCGCTCGCGCCGCAGCTTGGATGGCTCGGCCCAGAGATTCCTCGTTCCAGCCGGTGAGATCCCGGCGGGCACGGTCAACCTGCCAGTCCTTCACCCCGATCCGGGCCGCGATCGCGGCAGAGGACTCGCGCAGGCCGGCAACACGCGCCATCGTCCGCAGCTTCGACGCGATCGCCGCGACAAGCGGCACCGGGTCAGCTCCGCTGGCCAAAGCGTGCCGCAGCGTAATGAGCGCCTCGCCGTAGCGTCCCGCGATGGCAGTGTCTGCCACGGCAAAGGCTGTGGTTTCGACGCGTCCGCCGTAATAGCGCCGCACGATCTCGTCGGTCACATCACCATCGACATCCGCGATGAGTTGCTGGCATGCCGCGGCGAGCTCGGTGAGGTCGTCGGAGAACGCCGAGACGAGCGCACGGAGGGCGGCAGGCGCGATCCGCTTGTTCGCGGAAGAGAACTCGGCAGCGGCGAAGTCGTAGCGGTCGCTATCGCGCTTGACCGCGGGGCAGGCGATCTCGACAGCATCAGCCTTTCCGCTCCGGATCGCGTCGAGCAGCTTCTTGCCTCGCACGCTCGCGCCCGTGTGGCGCAAAACGACGGTTGCGCCTTCCTGGGGCGACTCGAGGTAGGCCACGGCTTCGGTGAGGAACGAGTCGGATGCCTTCTCGACTCCGAAGACGCGCACGAGCCGAGGCTCACCGAACAGCGACGGCGACGTGACGGTGAGCAGCGTTCCCGCCACGTAGTCGTCGGCACGCAGATCAGTCACCTCGACGGCGGGGTCCTCTGCGCGGACGTAGTCACGCAGACCCGCAATCGCACGCTCTGCGCAGACGTCTTCGGGACCCGAGACCAGCACGATGGGAGCAGGACGCGGATCACGCCACGGTACCTGCCGGATCGCCGACTTCGAGGAACTCGAGCGACGGGGTGCAGCCATGCCGAAAGCCTAGCCGCCACCCACGACAGACGCCGCCCGCTCCCGCCATAGAGCGAGGGTGTCGCCCTCTCCGACGACCGCCACGATCCCGTCCTGGTCGGTGCGCCCGACGGCACTGCCCTGCAGCATTGCGATCGTCGTCGTGGTGGGGTGACCGTAGGTGTTGTCGGCTCCCACACCGATGAGCGCGACGCGCGGCGCGATCTGCTCGTAGAGACCAGGATCCTGATCAGCGCTGCCGTGGTGGGACACCTTGACGACCTCAACGACGCCGCTGACACTCGCGCGCAGCATCCGCTGCGGATCCGCGGAGAGATCGCCGAGGAAGAGCGATCGTGGGACGCCACCGCCTTCGATACTCACGGTCACCGACGAGTCATTACCCGCAGCGAACAGCGCCGTGGCACGCGGCCAGAGCACGCTCCAGTGGGCGCCACCGAGCGTTCCCGTCATCCCCGCTTGACCCGACACCACCTGCGCTCCAGCTGCCGCGAGCTCTTCCAAGAGCCGTTCGTCGGCGCTTCCGTCGGTCGGACCGTGCAGCACGGTTTCGGCGCGCCCGATCACCGCCTCGGTGCCGCCGACGTGGTCTTTGTCGAAGTGCGTCAGGACGAGCAAGTCGAGGCGTGTGACGCCGACCCGGTCGAGGCATGCGCTCACCAGCGCGGGGTCGTGACCCGTGTCGATGAGCGCCGTCGCGCCCTCGCTGCGCACGAGCACCGCGTCTCCCTGGCCCACATCACACATCAGAATCGACCACTCGCCGGGGATGCCCCACCGCTGCGTGATCGTGGTGACAACGGTCGTGGAGGTCCAGACGGTGACGAGAGCTGCGAGCAGCAGCGCCGAGCCACGACGGATGCGGGCGGACCGGGGGCTCTGTGCGGGTAGGCCGAGCGCGAGGGCGACGAGTCCGCCCACCACAGCGAGTGAGAGAGCGCCCACGAGTCCGCTCACCCAAGGAACGCGTGCGAAGGGCAACCCGCTCGCGACATCCGCGATCCCGGCGATCCAGGCTGCCGGGAGCCACGCGAGTGCTGCCAGGCCGCTCTGCAGCACCGGGAACGGCGCGGCCAGGCACGCGGCAAGCCCCAGCACCGTCGCTGCGGGGGCGGCGGGCGCGGCGAGAAGGTTCGCCGGCACACCCCAGAGGGGCACCGTTGGGTCGATCAGCACCAGCAGCGGTCCGCACGCCAGCTGGGCGGCAAGCGGCACGGAGAGGGCAAGCGCCAGCGGTGCCGGCATGGCACGCGTCAGCCCCGATGCAAGCGGTCGGGCCAGCGTCAGAAGCGCCGCCGTGGCAGCCACGGAAAGCGCGAACCCCAGTGAGCCCGCCAACCAGGGGTCGAAGAGCAGGAGCAGGACCACGGCCGCGCTCAGCAGCGCGACCCCCGCGCCAGCGCGACCGAGCAGGACGGCGAGCATGGCGATTCCGGCCATCATCGCGGCGCGGACGACGCTGGGCTCGGGCGTGACGAGGATGACGAAGCCGACAAGCGCACCGAGACCGGAAACGACGCGGACCCGGCGCCCAGCCCCGAGTCCAGCCGCAACGACGAATGCGATCCCCACGACGAGCGCACAGTTTGCGCCCGACACTGCGGTGAGGTGGGATAGCGAGGATGCCTTCATGTCGGCATCCGTCTGGGAGCTGACCGCTGAGGTATCACCCACCGCGAGTCCAGGAACGAGCTCTCCCCCGCCGCCGGGCAGACCCGCGGCGGCTCGGACCAGCGACTGCCGGAGGTCGGCTGCGATGCGCAGGATGCCGGTGGGTGGTTCGACGACCTCTATCTCGTGCGCCAGGATCTGAACAACGGCACGATCTCCCGGATACGCCGGCCTGCTCGTTCCATTCATCCGTGCACGTGCGCCCACATCCAGCCCGCTGCTGACCTGCTCGCCCGACACGCGTACTGCCGCGTCAGTCCAGCCGGAGATCGCACCTCCATCAGCCCCGATGAGTCGGATCGACGCATCGAACGCGCGCTGGCCGCCCGCGCGCGGCTCGACCTTGCCGCTGACGATCGCCTCGACCTCGACGACACGCGAGCCGCTTCCGAAGGCTTCGAGCGCGGCATCCCGCCCCGGCTGCGCCAACGCAACATGGATGCCGACAGCAGCGCCCGCCGCGACAGCCACAACGACAACAGACAGAATGCCCACCGTCCCCGGTGCGCGCCGATAGCCGCCGCCGGCCTCCGCGGCCACGGTCGAGGAGCGCGGTCGCGAGATCGCACCGAGCACAACTCCCCCACCGACGCCGGCCGCCGCCAGGGCCATGACCGCCATCGGCGCGAGCGCAGGAGCGTTCACCAGCACGAAAGCCGTCGCCCATGCCACCACCGCGGCCGGCACGAGCCGCGCGGCACGCCATCGCCGCCCTCCGCTCAGCACAGGGCGGCCCGCTCACACCGTGACGAGATCACGAAGGGACTCGAGCATCTTGGGTCCGATCCCAGAGACCGACAACAGATCATCGACGCTCGCGAACCGCCCGTTCGCCTCCCGCCACTCGATGATCCGTCCGGCAATGGCTGGCCCCACGCCCGGGAGCGTGTCGAGCGCTCCTTCATCCGCGCTGTTCAGGTTCACCCGGCCGTCGGCCGTGACACCGGCAGGTCCAGCTGCCGGTGCCTCCCCCACGCGCGGCACGATCACCTGCTCCCCATCCGATACGGGGCGCGCAAGATTGACCCCGGTAGCCTCGGCATCCTCGGCGAGTCCTCCTGCCGCAGCCACCGCATCGACGACCCTCGCATCGGCGTGCAGAACGTACAGCCCTGGAGCGTTCACAGCTCCCGAGACGTGGACATAGAGCGAGGTGGACGCCGTGGCCACCGTCACCGGCGCTGGGGCCAATGACTGAGCGGATCCGGCACCCCGAACGATCCCCACGATCACCGCGATCGCAAGACCGCCAAGGGCGAGGATGACGACAGCACCGACGCCCCAGCGACGTCGCTCCTCGCGCGCAAGCCCACCCACATCGCGACGCTATGGCGATGACTCAGTCACCGAGCGACGGGGGGACCGAAGCGGTGCAGAAGCTCTCGCAGACCTCCCGTGGGGAGGAAGGCGTCAGCTCGTGCTGAAGCTGACGACCTTCGGAGCGCGAACGATGGCCCGTGTGATGTCGCGTCCGGCGAGCGAGCGGAGCACCCGTTCGTCGGCGCGAGCGAGAGCCTCCAGGTCGGCGCCGTCGATCTTGGCAGAGACCTCGAGCGTCGCACGTACCTTGCCGTCGATCTGCACGACCGCCGTGACCGTGTCTTCGACCAGCAGCGTCGGATCGGCCTGACGCCACCCGACGAGCCCGACGAACGGCTCGTAGCCGAGCGCTTCCCACATCTCTTCAGCGGTGTGCGGGGCGAACAGGTCGAGGATCATCGCCACAGCCTCGGCTGCTTCCCGCACCGCCGGGTCTGCGGGGCCCGCACCGGTGTCGATGGTTCTGCGGATCGCGTTGACCAGCTCCATCAGCCGCGCAACGACGACATTGAACTTCGTCTGCTCGACGAGGCCCGGAGCCTCCGCCCAGAGGCGGTGGGTGATTCGGCGCAACGCGACATCACCCTCCGCCCAGACGACATCCGGCTCGCTCGTGACCTCTTGCGCGATGCGCCACGCGCGAGAGAGGAACTTCTGCGCACCCGTCGTGGAGACATCGGCCCAGTCTTTGTCGTCCTCGACGGGGCCCGCGAAGGCAAGAGCCACGCGCAGCGCATCGGCACCGTGCGTCGCGAGCTCCTCGTGGAAGAGCACGAGGTTGCCCTTGCTCTTGGACATCTTGGAGCCGCCGAGAATCACCATGCCCTGATTGATCAGGCTCGAGAACGGCTCGGTGAAGTCGACGAGTCCCATGTCGAACAGGACCTTGGTGATGAAGCGCGCGTACAGCAGGTGCAGGATGGCGTGCTCCACACCCCCGATGTAGAAGTCCACCGGCGCCCAGCGCTGCGCCTCTGCGGGGTCGAAAGCAACCGAGTCGTTGCCCGGTGACAGGAAGCGCAGGAAGTACCACGAGCTGTCGACGAACGTGTCCATCGTGTCGGGGTCGCGAAGGGCTGGATCACCGGTCTCAGGGTCGGTGGTAGCCATCCACTCGGAAGCGCCCCCGAGCGGGGACGTACCCTTGGGCGCCAGGTCGAGGCCGTGAGCGTCGGGGAGCCTGACGGGCAGCTCGTCCTCGGGGACCGGGACGATACGACCGTCCTCGGTGTGCACCATCGGGATCGGCGTACCCCAGAAGCGCTGGCGAGAGATGAGCCAGTCGCGGAGGCGATACGACTTCGAGGCGCGCCCCGTGCCCGCAGTCTCAAGAATCTCGGTGATCCGCGCGATGGCGTTCCGCTTGCTCAGGCCATCCAGCGACCCGGAGTTGATCAGACGTCCTTCACCGCTGAGCGCCACCCCCGTCTTCGCGGGATCGATGGACTCGATGTCATCGGCATCCTCCGAGAGCGGACCGTCCTCCCCGATGACCGGGATGGCACCCGTGGCGGGTGCGGTCGTGTCCACAACAACGCGGATGGGTAGGCCGAACTCCCGTGCAAAGTCGAGGTCGCGCTGATCGTGCGCCGGCACGGCCATCACCGCGCCGTGGCCGTAGTCGGCCAGCACGTAGTCGGCGGCCCAGATCGGCAGGCGCTCGCCGTTGATCGGGTTGACGGCGTAGCGGTCCAAGAAAACCCCGGTCTTGGGGCGATCAGTGTTCTGACGCTCGATCTCGGTCTGCTTCTGCACGGTCTCGAGGTAGTCCCGGAAGGCGCTCTGCACATCCGGCGTCGACCCGGATGCCAACTCTGCAGCCAGATCGCTGTCGGGTGCGACCACCATGAACGTTGCGCCGTACAGCGTGTCGGGGCGCGTGGAAAAGACCGTGACCTTCTCGTCGCGACCCTCGATCTCGAAGTCGATGTCGGCGCCCACTGAACGGCCGATCCAGTTGCGCTGCATCTGGATGACCTTGTGGGGCCAGAAGCCCTCAAGCTGGTTCAGGTCGTCGAGCAGACGATCGGCGTAATCAGTGATGCGGAAGTACCACTGCGTGAGCTTCTTCTTGATGACCTCGGCGCCGCATCGCTCGCAGTGGCCATCCACGACCTGCTCGTTCGCCAGCACCGTCTGGTCGACCGGGCACCAGTTGACCGGGCTCTCTTTGCGGTAGGCCAGACCGCGCTCGAAGAGCCGCTGGAACAGCCACTGGTTCCACTGGTAGTACTCAGGGTCGCTGGTGTGCAGCACCCGGTTCCAGTCGAATGAGACCCCGTAGGAACGGAAGCCTGCCTTCTGCTGGTCGATGTTCGCGTACGTCCACTCGCGCGGGTCAGCGCCACGTTTGATCGCGGCGTTCTCGGCCGGCAGACCGAACGAGTCCCACCCGATGGGGTTGAGCACGTTGTAGCCGCGGTGCCGCCAGCTGCGGGCGACGATGTCGGAGTAGAGGTAGTTCTCGGCGTGGCCCATGTGCAGGTCACCCGACGGATACGGGAACATCGCGAGCACGTACTTGCGCGGGCGCGTGTCGTCGGCTCCACCAGCGCGGAACGGGTCGGCCGCCGCCCAGCGCTCCTGCCACTTGGCCTGGACCGCCTGCGGGTCATACCCGCCTTCGGGACCGTGGGCGGCAACGGTGTCGGTAGGGGCCATTTGACTCACGTAACGGGTACCAATCGGGATGCAGGGAAGACACGCGAAAGCGCAGCATCCAGGCTACCGGATGCCTGGAATCACGCGTCCGGGGCGACCATCGTCCAACCGGACGGCACGGATGCGCCAAGAGCCGCCAGCGGTCCGCGGGCTTTCACGACGACCTCCGCAACCTCGGACGGCGGATGCGACAGCCAGGTGATACCGCCGCCGGCTCCGACGTACGCGCGGCCGTTCTCAACGACGATTGAGCGAATGACCATTGCCAGATCCAGATCCCCCTGGAGTGAGACCCATCCGAAGCATCCGGCGAAGATGCCACGCGGCGCGCCCTCCAGCCGCTGCAGGATGGACATCGCCGAGAGCTTCGGCGCGCCGGTCATACTGCCGGCAGGAAATGTCGCGCCCAGGAGTTCGCCCACCTCCAGGCCCGGAAACAGGTTGCCGGCAACCGTGCTCACGAGCTGATGTACTGCCGGGTAGGACTCGACATCGAAGAGCCGCTCGACAGTCACGCTTCCGATCTCACAGATGCGCGAGAGGTCGTTGCGCATCAGATCGACGATCATGACGTTCTCCGCGCGCTCTTTGACGTCGGTGCGCAGGTCTTCGGCGAGTTCGGCATCGATCACGGAGTCGGCAGAGCGGGGACGGGTGCCCTTGATCGGGTGAGTGCGCACCCGGCCGCGGTCGACGTCGAGGAACTGCTCGGGACTCGCGCTCAGCAGCGCGCGGTCGGCGATCCGCACGAAACCGCCATGGTGAGCGCTGACGCCCCGTCGAAGGCGTCGGTAGGCTGCCACCGCATCGACGGCACCTTCCACCTCGAATCGCGTCGTGAGACACAGCTGGTACGCGTTTCCCTGGCGGATCTGCTCGCGGCACTGCTCAATCAGAGCCGCGTACGTGGCCGCGTCGTGCCGCGAGGACGCGACGACCGGCGTCGGCTCCCCGACAGCACCCGGATGCGGCAGTGCAGCGAGTTCGGTGGCGAGTTCTCGAGCGTCGCCTCCCGCGAATACCGTCGCGCGGGACGTCGCGTGGTCGAACTCGACGACAGCGCGCACCCGCATCCATCGGGTCTCGTCATCCGAGTCCGAGAGAGTCGGCGCGCCGGCTCGCCGGGCCCCGCCGTCGTACGCGAACCATCCGACCCATCCGCCCGGCCTCGGACCGCGCTCATCCGAGCGCGAATCGTCTTCGGCAACACTTCCCCGCACGACCACCTGTTCGACGACGGTTGAGGCGACTGACTCACCGATACCGACCCAACTCCGCGCTGAGGTCGCACCGGGTCCGGCATCCAACCAGAACGCATTCTCGAAGCGATCAGCCCATCCACAGAAGACTCGCTCTGGGTCGAGCCATGCCGCTAACGGAACGATCGACTGCGGCGTGGTCACGCCTCACAGGCTAAACGCTGTCGGCGGCTCTACGCTTCAAGAATGAACGAGTGGCTCACATGGCTGCTGGATACGGTGCAGGCAGTCGATCCGGTAGTGCGCACACTCGTGGCTGGCCTTGCGATCATGCTCGAGACCAGCGTCTTGGTCGGACTTGTCGTTCCGGGCGACACGATCGTGATCATTGCTGGGACCGCCGTCGCCGGCCCGTGGGAGGGTGTCGCGCTCGGCGTCGCCGTCGTGATCGGCGCCCTCATCGGCGAGAGCATCGGATTCTGGCTCGGGCGCTTCCTCGGTCCGCGCATCCGATATTCCCGCCTCGGCGCCCGCATCGGCGAGCGTGCGTGGATCCGAGCCGAGCTGTATGTCAATCGACGCGGCGGGATCGCGATCTTCCTCAGTAGGTTCCTCCCGGTGTTGCATTCTCTCGTTCCACTCACGGTCGGAATGACCGGGTACCCCTACCGGCGGTTCCTCGCGTGGACAGCGCCGGCATGCATCCTGTGGGCGACGATCTACGTGTCGGTCTCGTCGGCCGCGGCGGGAACCTACCGCGACCTCGCCGACAGTGCCCACTACGCCGGGTACATCTTCGTCGGAGCGATCGCGCTGTTCATCCTGGCCATCTACCTGGGCAAGAAGGTGCTGCATCGCATCGAGCGGCGGCACATGGATGCGGATGACGAGAGCAGTCCCGTCGGCGACGCCACACGGAACCCGGCTGCCGATGGCATGACAGACTGAACGGGTGCCCGGACCGGAGGAAACCCCCGCGCCCCCCAAGATCCTGTGGCTCGCACGGCTTGAGCGACGATTCCACACCTGGCGGGAGCGACGTGCCCGCGCGCGCGGCCACAAGCCGACGGTGACCCCGTTCGCGGGGTACGGCGGCGATGGCTGGATCCGGGTTCTCGGACGAGTACTGATCGTTCCGCCGCGTAAACCGCGCGGCGGCGGCGAGTATGCCTCGGTTCGAGGTTGGCGCAGCTTTCTGGCGGTTCCGGTCGGCTTCGCCAGCGTGCAGATAACCGTCGCAGGCAAGACTCACACCGTGGCAGCAGACCGGGGCGGCGTCGTGGATGTCGTTCTCGACGCCACGCTTCCGCCGGGCTGGCAGACGTTCACGATGACGGTCGAAGACAGCGCTCCCGTTGAATCACGGGTATTCGTCGTCGCACCGGACGCGCGCTTCGGCATCATCTCGGATGTCGACGACACCGTGATGGTCACAGCACTGCCGCGTCCACTTCTTGCGGCATGGAACTCCTTCGTCGTCGACGAACACGCCAGACAGCCGGTTCCGGGCATGGCGGTGCTGCTCGAGCGGCTTGCGCGCGAGAACCCCGGCTCTCCCGTCGTGTACCTGTCGACGGGGGCATGGAACGTCGCGCCGACGCTGGTGCGATTCATGCGACGCCACCTCTTCCCGCCAGGAGCGCTGCTGCTCACGGACTGGGGCCCCACCCATGACCGATGGTTCCGAAGCGGACGAGCCCACAAGGAGCACAGTCTGCAGCGCCTCGCCGAGGAGTTCCCCGACATCCGCTGGTTGCTCGTGGGCGACGACGGGCAGCACGACGATGCGATCTACACGGCTTTCGCGAGCGAGAACCCGGGCCACGTGGCAGCAGTCGCGATCCGCCGCCTCTCCCCCGCCGAAGCCGTGCTCGCTGGCGGCCGAACCGCGGTGAACGACCACTCGGCTGCCGAAGTACCGTGGGTTACGGCATCCGACGGTGCGGGCCTGCTCGATCGCCTCCAGGACGCTGGGGTATCCCCCGCGTAGGCTTGCCGCATGTGCGGACGGTTCGTGGTTGCAAGCGTTGGAACCGAACTCGTCGGGATGCTGCGGGTCGACCTCGTCGGCGATAACCTGCCCGGACCGTCCTTCAACGTCGCTCCCACCGACAAGGCTGCCGTCGTGCTCGATTCGGCGAAGTCCGAACCCCCGGTTCGGCGGCTGGAAGCTGCGCGCTGGGGCCTCGTTCCCGGCTGGGCGAAGGACCTCTCGATCGGGGCGCGGGCGTTCAATGCTCGCTCCGAGGAGCTCGAAGATAAGCCGATGTTCCGCGCTGCCCTCGAGAAGCGACGCGCGATCGTCCCCGTGACCGGCTACTACGAGTGGCATCGCACTGACGCCGGAAAGACCCCGTACTTCATCCACCCCGCCGACGGCGCCCCGCTGCTGTTCGCCGGGCTCTACGAATGGTGGAAGGACCCGTCAAAGGCCGAAGACGCAGACGACCGGTGGGTGCTCTCGTTCACGATCCTCACCCGCGCCTCCGCCGGTGGACTCGGCTCGCTCCACGCCAGGATGCCCGTCTTCATGGGTCCCGATCACGCCGATGCCTGGCTCGATCCCACTGTCGACTATCCGCGAGACATCTTGGATGCCGCAGTCGATGCTGCAGCCACGGTGGCAGACACGCTGGAGGCGTATCCCGTCAGCGCCGACGTCGGCAACGTCCGGAACAACTCCCCCGCGCTGATCGAACCCGTTCCCGGGCCTCCGCTGCCCTGACGACGGGGATCACGACACGGGCGCGCACGACGAGCAGGGCACAAGCCCGCGACCGGCACCCGCCGCCTGCAGTCGCATCGTCATCACCCGCACGGCGGCTTCGTCCAGCCGCGCCGCGGGAAGTGCACCGGATTCCACCGCCGCGACGATTCCCGCCGTCAGCTGTGCGGCGGTCTGCGCGTCGGTTCCGAGCACCGAGAGCAACATGTCGTTCCCCGCGGCCAGCGCGGCTACCGCGTTGGCGACGGGATCCTGGTACTCGCGCAGGCCCGACGCCTCGAGCATCCCCAGGTCATCCGTGATGGCGACGCCATCGAAGCCGAGTTCTTCGCGCGCGATGCGGTGCCATTCGCTCGACAGGGTCGCGGGCTTCTCGTCGACCGATGTGTACGCGAGGTGCCCGAACATGAGTAACGGGGCGCCGGCGTCGATGCCTGCCGCGAAGGGAACGGCGTCCGTCTGACGCCACTGGTCATATGTCTTTGTCGTCGACGGGATGCCGCGGTGCGAATCTCCGGGGGCTGCGCCGTGGCCCGGGAAGTGCTTGAGGGTCGACAGCGACTCAGGTTCCTCGCCGACCACTGCAGCACCAACATGTGAGGCGCCACTTTCGGGCGTTGTCCCGAGCGCTCGGCGGTAGATGAACATGCTGGTGTCGTCGGTGATGTCGGCGACGATGCCGAAGTTGACCGAGATTCCCGCGCGCTGCACGAGTGCGCCGCGCCCGGCGAACGCGAGTTCCGTAGCCTCTGGCGGCTCATTCTTGAGCGTGATCGACGACGGGAAGTCGTCCCACGGCAGGCGCGACACATCCCCACCTTCCTGATCGATTCCCAGTAACGGTGGAACCGCCGGGTCTACCGTGAGCGCCGCGGTGATCCCTCGTAATTGGTCTTCGGAGCCCGGGATGTTCGCACCCATGAGGATGAAGCCGCCGACGCCGGTAGTCGACATGTAGTCGCGAAGCACGCCGGGGTCGGTCGTCGAGATGTGCCCCATGATCACGCTCGCGGCGCGCTCGCTGAGACTCATCGCCGCAACGGCCGCTGTGGCTCGGGCGGTGACGCCCTCGGCTGTACCGGGGACGACGACAACCTCGCCTGCCGGCGCTTGCGCGGCCACGGATGGCGAGCTCGACGCATCTGCCGCGGACGCGAGGCCGAGACCGCCGAGCACGAAGCAGGCCACAGCTGCCGTCGCGATACCCGTGCGTGCCACAGGCGCGAGCGTGCCCGTGGATTCTCCGCGGCGTACCCCGCGGAATCGATGGCGACGTGCCGAACTCACGTGTTCACGGTACCCGCTCTCACGCGCACTACCCTTGTCTTCATGGGGGCAAGCCGCAAAGACCGAGCGATCGCGCGCCGGACGTTCCTCGGCTTCGCGGCAGTGTTCACGACGGCTGGCGTCGTCGGGACGATCACGACCGACAACGCCAAGGCCCGCGCTGCATTCGATGACGCGCTCGCCGAGTGGGTGGCCTCCGCAGATGCGGTAGACGAATCGTCCGCCGCGTTCAGCGCTGCCCAGACAGAAGCCATCGCTGCGGCAGCTGAAGCATCGACGGTCATCGAGGTCACGAACGCCGAGATGCTGCAGGATTCGGCGACGCTCGACACGCTGCGAGCATCGTTGGATGCACTGGTCGCAGCGGGGCTGCTGACCATCGCCGCGCCGGGTGAGGTGACGGCTACGACAACGGCACCCGACCCGCGCTCGACGCCAGACGTACCCGACGGCCGAGAGGCTCAGCTCGCGCAGGCGCAATCGCTCACCGACGACGCGGCCCACCTGTCCGAGACCGCCGAGACATCCGAGCGGTCGACCTCGGAGCTGGAAGCCGCCACCACTGCGGCGTTGGCCGACATCGACGCCGTCGTCGCGTCGGCAGCAGCTCACGGCGCAGCGGTCGAGGTGCCGAGTCTTGCCTCGCAGGAGACCAAGGATGCGTACGCTGCCGCGGTCGCCGCGCTCGGCGACCCGGCGGCTGGTAGCGCGTCGCAGCGGATCGGGGCGTACCAGCAATCATGGACCGCGGTCCAAGACTCGCAAGCCGCAGCTGAGGCTGCGCAGGCGCGGGGCAACAGTGGCGGCGGGGACGACGGCGTTCAGCCCACGTACATCAACGGCATCCTGATCGTCAACAAGACCTATCGCCTCCCCAGCTGGTACGGGAACGGGCTCACCGGCGACACGCTCGCCGCGTTCGAGCGGATGCGGGCGGAAGCGGCATCCGTGGGCCACAACCTCTGGATCGCGAGCGGGTTCCGCTCGTACGCGACGCAGGTCAAGGTCTACAACAGCTATGCGTCCCGCGACGGTTCGGCTGCCGCTGACCGCTATTCGGCGCGGCCCGGGCACAGCGAGCACCAGTCGGGCCTCGCGTTCGATCTGAACACCATCACGGAAGCGTTCGGCTACACACCCGAGGGTCAATGGGTCGCCGCCAACGCGCACCGATTCGGTTTCATCGTGCGCTATCCGCAGGGCAAAGAGGGCGTGACCGGATACATCTGGGAGCCCTGGCACCTGCGCTACCTCGGCGTCGACACCGCGACGGCGGTGTACAACAGCGGGCTGTCGCTCGAGGAGTATTTGGGCATTACCTCGGTCTACAGCTGAGCGCGTTTCGCCACCCCACCCGCCTATTCTGAGCGGCCTCCCAGAGGCAGTACGATCTCGCTCATGCCCGACTCTCCCGATGCGATCCCGGCACCCCGCCGATCGTTTCTCGACGATCTGCAACTGCTGATCGTCATCCTCCTCGGCGTCGTTTCGGTAGCGACTGCGTACGTTTCTTTCCAAGCGGCGTTGTACGGCGGCCAACAAGCCGCCGCGTACTCGCGTGGCGGTGCAGCCCAGACCGAGGCCGAGTCGCTCTACCTCGAAGCCAACCAGCAGTACGTGCAGGATGCCGAGACCCTGACACGCCTCTTCGAGTATCAGATCGAGATGGGCAGCGCAGACCCGAACCTCGCTGCCACGGCATCGGAGAAGTACGACCAGCTGTACTTCACGAGCGTCTCAGACGACCTGGACGCCGCGATCACGTGGGCCCAGGCCGAGAACGAGGCAGACCCAACGACCTACACCGACCCGCAGGGTTCGGAGGACTACCTTGAAGCGCTCTTCGGAGGATGGTCGGAGACGGATGCCGAGGCTGAAACTCTGCTCGCTCGAGGCGACGAAGCCAATCAGTACAGCGATCGATTGACGTTGAACACGGTCCTGATGGCGATCTCGCTGTTCCTCCTCGGTATTGCCGCGGTGATCCAAAACCGCCGCGCCCAGTGGGTCCTCATCGGCGTGAGCAGCGGCATCTTCCTGCTCGGCCTCGGACTGACGGTGATCATCCCCATCACCTGGTTCTAGAGAAGGTGGGTTATAGGCCAAAAAGAGTGGATGAGGTCTCGATCTAGCCGCGTGATTACGTGGTGAATCGGGGATTGGTATGGTCTGCGAGGCTTACTCGTGGGCCTTCCGTCGAACTCGACCACCTGTCTGGTATGCGGCACGAAGCTCGTCAAGAACGGACGGCACCCGTCGGGGACGCAACGGTGGCGGTGCCCGTTATGCGGGGCGTCGTCGGTCCGGCGCCGCCCGGACCTCACCGCCCGTGAACAGCTGCGCCGGTTCGTGACCTGGCTGGTTGGGACGAACACGCAGGCCGAGACCGACGGGACCGCCTCAGGACGCTCCTTCCGCCGTCACAGCGCGTGGTGCTGGGATCTGACCCCACGGCTGGGGCCGGTCGAAACGATCTACCACGCTGTGCTGGTCGACGGGATCTGGATCGGCACCGGGCTTGTCAAGTTGTCTGTGTAAGCGGTTCGGTGTTGGTGGTTAGAGGTAGGGGGTGATGCGGTCGGGGTAGGCGAGTGCGAGTTGTTCGAGGGCTTGTTTCCAGTTCGTCGTGGTGTTGCCCTCGATGAGCCGGCCGGAGGCTTTCCTCTGATTCGCGGGGCGTCCGCGTTCCTTCTCGCGTTCTCGGGCGCGTTTGTCCTCGATGTCGCAGATCGCCAGCCAGAGCAGCTTGACCGCGGCGGCGTCGTTCGGGAAGTGCCCCCGCGATTTCGTGACTTTCCGCAGTTGATAGTTCAGCGACTCGATCGCGTTGGTGGTATAGATCACGCGGCGCAGCTCGGGCGGGAACGCCAGAAACGGTGTGAATCGGTCCCAGGCGTCCTGGAACGTCTTCACCGCCGAGGGGTAGCGTCGGCCGACGTCGGAGTCATTGAATGCCTCGAGCGCTTCCAGGGCGGCGTCGTCGTTCACCGCGGTGTAGATGGGTTTCAGCGCGGCCGCGACGGCTTTGCGGTCTTTGTAGCTCACGAACCGCATCGCTGCGCGGATCAGGTGGACCACGCAGGTCTGCACGGTCGCTTGCGGCCAGGTCGCCGCGACGGCCTCGGGGAATCCGGTGAGCCCGTCGGTGCAGACGATGAGCACGTCACGGACGCCGCGGTTGGCAAGCTCCGCGCAAACCGATGCCCAGAACTTCGATCCCTCGGTGGCCTGAACCCAGATCCCGAGGACGTGCTTGATCCCGTCCATGTCGACGCCCACGGCGATATGCGCGGCCTTGTTGCGCACGTGCCCGCCATCACGGATCTTCACGATGATCGCGTCGAGATAGATCACCGGATACAACGCCTCCAGCGGGCGGGTCTGCCACTGAGTATTTGGAGTCGTGAGCGC